>CANHWS010000030.1 GCA_947464365.1 Cytophagaceae bacterium
CATTGACATTAGCAGTTTGCCACAGGGTGTATATGTGGTTAAGGTATCCGCCAATGGTCAGCAAACCAGCAAACGATTCGTTAAGCAATAGCCCAAGCTGATCTCGAAACCTAGCAGCAGCTAGTAAATAGTGGTCGAGCTTTAGGCTAGGCCTTCTGCCAATGTAACCCTCAACAGGTTTGGTGCTCAATGCCGGACTTGTTGAGGTTTTTTGTTGTTGGGTTAGATAGCAAATCGGCACCATCGGTCATATCAGGAAACCGATAGACACCCCTGGACGGCAGCCTCAAAATAATATTGAAGGTAGATATGCAGCTAGGTTGTATTTTTGGGACGCTAATTGACTATTTAGCCTTCGGAAGGGTCATGATATACCGCTCTGACAGGCACAGCCACTAGCCTACACAGCCAAACAAGCACCGACGGCCAAGAACAGAAGTCGGGTAGAGATGAAGAAAAAACAACCTGCTCAATCAGCGGTAGAGCCCAAAAAAGGCCTCAAGTATGACCACGAAGATATTCTGGAGTTTCTGGACCAGAATGCACGTCATACCTTTACTTTTAAGCAGTTGGCACGCCAGCTCAACATCACCACCAAGGACGAAAAGGTCGAATTAGCCCTCGTCCTACAACAATTATCAGATAATGGTGGGCTAACGATGCTGGGTGATGGTTCATTCCAGAGTGTGAAAGGTCAGCGGATAATCACCGGTCGTTGTGACTTTGTAAACGCAAGGTTTGCCTGGATCGTGAGTCCCGAAACCGAAGAGGATACGAAGGTTCAGGCAGATCATCTTCTATGGGCCCAAGACGGCGACATGGTCAAGGTCCGGCTCTTCAACTATAAAAACCGAGGTGGTCAAGAAGGCGAGGTCGTCGAGATTTTATCCAGAGCTCGTACAACATTTGTCGGCAAATTAGAAAACAGAGGTCGTTTTGCCTTTGTTATCCCGGACAACAAACGAGCCCACTTTGATATTTTCGTGGCTGGCGAGGATACCATGGATGCGCCATCGGGCCACAAGGTAATTGTCCAGATCGTGGACTGGGGTAATGCCGAGCGCAACCCAGTTGGTATCGTGACGGACATATTAGGAGCAGCTGGCGAGAACAACACCGAGATGCACGCCATTTTGGCTGAGTTTGGTTTGCCATCTGCCTTTCCACCAGCGGTTGAAGCAGAGGCTGAAGCCATTTCGGGCACCATACCTGCTTCCGAGATCGCCAAGAGGCGTGATATGCGCAAGGTTTTGACCTTCACGATCGACCCTGTTGATGCAAAGGACTTTGATGATGCCCTTTCGTTTGAAGAATTACCCAACGGTAATTTCAGCATCGGGATCCACATTGCAGACGTTACCTACTATATCAAGCCTAACACCGAGCTAGAGCGTGAAGCCTATAGCCGCGCGACATCGGTCTATCTGGTAGATAGAGTCGTGCCGATGTTGCCGGAAAAACTTAGCAACAACTTGTGCTCACTCGTCCCGCACGAGGACAGGTTGACCTTTGGTGCGATTTTCGAGATCGACCCACAAGGCCATATCGTAGACGAGTGGTTCGGCAGGACTGTCATTTATAGTGATCACCGATTTAGCTATGAGTCCGCTCAGGAGGTTCTGGATAATAAAGATGGCTTACACCTTCGGCCCCTGACTATCCTGAATGAACTGGCGCATAAACTACGTGATATCAGGTTCCAGAACGGTGCCATTGGGTTCGAAAGCCCAGAGGTCAAATTCGTGCTAGATGAGCGTGGCAAACCGCTTGCCGTGACCCCTAAGGTGCGGAAGGATACCCACAAGTTGGTCGAAGAGTTTATGCTATTAGCCAACAAACAAGTGGCTGAGTTTGTATTCAACAAACGTAAAGGCAAACTCCGCAACACGATGGTCTACAGGATTCATGAGCCGCCACATCAAGAGCGCGTCAAGATTTTTGCAGCCTTTAGTAAGAAGTTCGGCTATAAACTAAGTCTTGAGCCTGACCAAATCAGTGCAAGCCTCAATAACTTTATTGAGGCCCTACAAGGGAAACCCGAGCAAGATGTCCTACAGAACCTAGCCATCCGGACAATGACCAAGGCTAGATACAGTACAGAAGTCATTGGCCACTTCGGACTTGCCTTCAAACACTACTCTCACTTTACGAGCCCAATCCGTCGGTATCCGGATATGATGGCACACCGTCTGTTGCAACACTACCTAGACGGTGGCGACCCAGTAGATGCACAAGCCGAAGAGGCTAAGTGCAAACACAGCAGTGATATGGAGAAAAAAGCTGCAGATGCCGAGCGTGCAAGTATCAAATACAAGCAGGTCGAGTTTATGCAGCTCCAGAACACCAGCCGCACATGGGATGGTATCGTCAGCGGAGTTACCGAATGGGGCTTTTATGTCGAGATAACCGAAACCAAATGCGAAGGTTTGGTCCGGATAAGTGACCTGCGAGACGACTTTTATGAGCTCGATTCGGATAACTATCGCCTGATTGGCCAACGCACCAAACGCACCATCAACTTTGGCGACAAAATTGAGGTCCGGGTAAAGGCCACCAACCTAGAAAAACGAACCATTGACCTCGTGTTAGTTGATGAGGACCTGGAACGGTACAAACGTGCTAAAAACAGCCCTCGGAGCACCAAAGCCAAACGCTATCATTAACCAAAAAGGGATTTGGGTTATCATACCGTCCTAGGCACTAGTGTTGACAGTCGGGCAAGATGGTAACCTTAAGTATAAAGAAGGGCACCAGCAGCCGACCAATAACTTAGATCGTGAATCATAATGCAAAGTAGCACATCCGACCATAACGCATCCTTACACAAGGTTACGGCGGCGGGTATCCTGATCAGTATCGGTATCGTTTTTGGTGATATCGGCACATCCCCTCTATATGCGTTTGGTGCCATCATTGGCGAGCGACCAATCAGCGAGATGTTGGTCTTAGGAGGTTTGTCCTGTGTTTTCTGGACACTAACCCTACTAACAACAATCAAGTACGTCATCATTACGCTCAGGGCTGACAACCGTGGTGAGGGTGGAGTGTTTTCGCTTTATGCGCTGGTCCGCCGCTTCAAGAAATGGTTGTTGTTCCCTGCCATAATCGGGGGTAGCTTCCTGCTTGCAGATGGAATTATCACCCCTCCTATTTCGGTTTCATCTGCCATCGAAGGACTCAAGATCTTCAGCCCAGACCTGAACACGGTGCCAATCGTGATCGTGATCCTGATCCTGATCTTTATGGCACAACAGCTTGGGACGAACCTCATTGGGAAAGCCTTTGGGCCGATTATGTTGGTCTGGTTTAGCTTTTTGGCCGTGATGGGTTCCATCCAAGTGATTGCGAACCCTGCGATTTTGGCGGCCCTATCCCCACATTACGCCATCCAACTCTTGGTGGCCTACCCAGAAGGTTTCTGGCTATTGGGTGCTGTTTTCCTCTGCACCACCGGGGCCGAGGCCCTATACAGCGACATGGGCCACTGCGGCCGGAATAATATCAGAGTCAGCTGGGTCTTTGTCAAGACAGCCCTTTTGCTCAACTATGCGGGGCAAGGTGCCTGGATGCTAAAGCATGTTGGCGAAACCCTACATGGTGCCCGACCATTCTACGAAATCGTCCCTGCCGAGCTATTACTTCCGGCCATCGGACTTGCTACGCTTGCAACTATAATTGCAAGCCAGGCACTCATCAGTGGGTCATTCACCCTGATTAGTGAGGCCATGCGCCTCAACCTCTGGCCCAAACTCAGGATCATCTACCCAACTAATTTCAGGGGCCAACTTTATATACCTGCCATCAACTGGATGCTAATGGTAGGCTGCATTAGCGTTGTCCTCTACTTCGAAGAATCGGAGAAGATGGAAGCTGCCTATGGCTTAGCTGTAACCCTCACGATGATGATGACCACGCTGTTGATCGCAAGCTTCTTGTTGATCAGGCGTCAGAACAAGTTCCTGATCCTACTGATTACCATTGTATTCCTGAGCATAGAAGTTTCGTTCCTGATCGCGAATGCCACCAAGTTCACCGATGGTGGCTGGGTTAGCATTTTGTTTGGTTTTGGGCTCTTCATCATGATGTTTATCTGGAACCGTGCCCGTGCCCTTAAAGATCGGTTGGTAGAGTATGAGTCTGTGAACGAGTTTTTGCCGATCCTGAAACAGCTTTCTGCCGACCTCACTGTGCCGAAGTATGCAACACACTTGGTATATCTTACTGCTTCGGACGGGCCTCATAAGATTGAGAAAAAGATTCTATACTCGGTTTTCCAAAGGGCGCCCAAAAGGGCAGACGTCTATTGGTTCATCCATATTAATGTGGTAGATGAGCCTTACAACCTTAGCTACAAAACTGATATCCTTGCTGAGGACGACGTGGTCTGGATCACGTTTAACTTAGGATTCCGGATCGAGCCAAGGATCAATATGTACTTTAGGATGGTGGTCGAGGAACTGGTCAGGAATCAGGAGATTGACATCAAAAGCCGCTATGCTTCGCTGAGCCAAAACAACATGGCAGGCGACTTTAGGTTCGTTATCTTGGAGAGTTTCCTGAGCTATGACAACAAGCTTAGCCTTGTGGACCGCCTCACGATGAATGGCTATTACAATCTGTCGCGCTTTAGCCTCAACGACAAGCGTAGCTATGGCCTTGACACGAGCAATGTGACGATTGAAAAAACGCCATTGGTCGTAACACCAATCAAAAACATCCGCCTAACTAGAGAGATTTAGTTCACGGAAGCATGAAATAATCTTGCCCAAACTAAGGGGCAGAATGGCAAGTATATTGGGCTATCCCACTGCCAAAAAGGCCACATCTGGCTTATCTTTACTCTGTGGAAGACATCATCTACTTGTTGCCAGACGCTGTTGCGAACCAGATCGCAGCTGGCGAGGTCGTGCAACGGCCTGCATCGGTTGTCAAGGAGCTATTAGAAAACGCTGTTGACGCTGGCGCCACACAGGTCACGCTTATCATCAAGGATGCTGGAAAGGGGCTGATCCAGGTTGTGGACAATGGCAAAGGTATGAGCTTTAATGACGCCGCCATGTGTTTTGAGCGGCATGCCACAAGCAAACTTCGGTCGGCTGAAGACCTATTTGCCCTGAGAACAATGGGGTTCCGTGGGGAGGCAATGGCTAGTATCGCAGCCGTGGCGCAGGTCGAGATGAAGACCAAACAGCACGACCAAGAGGTTGGTACCCTCATCCAAGTGGATGGCAGCGAGATCCTGAAACGAGAACCAACTGCCTGTAATACTGGCACCTCAACCTCGGTCCGGAACTTATTTTTTAACACACCAGTTAGGCGAAATTTCCTGAAGTCTAATGCTGCAGAAACCAAACTAGTTCTGGAAGAGCTCCAAAGAGTAGCACTAGCCTACCCCGAGATTGCCTTCAACGTATTTAACAATGACCAAGAGGTCAGCCGCTGGCCAAGTGGCAAACTCAGCCAACGCATTGTGGATGTGTTTGGCAACCAGTACCGTGGTCAACTACTACCCTGCCAAGAGGAGCTAACCTCAACATCGGTACAGGGCTATGTTGGTAAACCAGAGTTTGCCCGCCGGACCAAAGGTGACCAATACCTATTTGTTAATGATCGGTTTGTACGGTCGCCCAGTTTGTTCCATGCCATCGCTTCGGCTTTCGAAGGGTTGCTACCTCCGGATACCTATCCTTTTTATGTGATCAAAATCAGGATCGATCCGCAATTGATTGACGTTAATGTCCATCCCAGCAAAACTGAAATCAAGTTCCAGGATGAGCGCATTGTCTACTCGGTAATACAGATTGCTGTCAAACGTGCTTTGGCCACATTCCAGATTGTACCCTCGATAGACTTTGAGGAAAACATCAATCACGGGTTCAACTCCATTGACTTTTCGGGTGCTGTTGTGCCACCCAATCTTGGAACCAACCGCACAAACTCGAACATCCCGGCTGGCAATAACTGGCAACCAAATCACCAGCGGACCTCGCAACAACAGGCCGAAAACTTCCTAAAGTTACAGGCACCACTCCAGAGCCAATCAGCGCAAGTCCCTTTGCCATTGGCTAACCCCGATGGCATCAATACGCTACATTCCTCAAGGCTCAACCAACAACATCATACCTTCCCCGATGGCAGCACGGCGGTAATGGTCTCCAGTGGTCTATCACGCCTTGACCATAACCGCCCCAAACTCCCTCACCTTGAAGACCAAGAAACGACTGGCCAAGACCCTATGTTGGTGCTCGGTCGCTTTATCGTTAAGGCTTACGACCATGGACTAATGCTGGTCAATGTCCGGGCTGCACTAGAACGCATTAGTTACGAACGTTTGCAACGCCAACGCGAACACCCCAGCCATGGTGCGCAAGCCAATATTTTCCAGCAAACGTTGCGCCTTGGCCCTGCAGACTATCAGCTAGCGGTTGATATGCAAGAGGAATTGGCGATCCTCGGTCTGGTGATTGAGCCATTCGGCAGCAATAGCATCGTTATCCGGAGCCTACCGCCCGATTATGTCCAGACACCTGGCAGCACCGAGGCCTCTGTGCTAGAAGAACTATTGGAGCTCATTAAACAACCAGGCAACAACCAAACACTACCCTATCGGGAGCGCATGATCAGGAGCATGGCCAAACAACAAGCCAGCCGAGCCGATCGCCCACGCACCATTGAGGCACAAGAGGAGCTGATCAGCCGCTTGCTGGCCACCAACGTACCACACTACACCCCCGATGGCCGTCCCACCATGATCATGCTAGATGGCGATAAACTTGAGGCAGCACTAAAACTCAGCTAGCTGGAGGCAAGGCTCTTGTACAAAAAAAGGGCCCAAAATGTGGTCTAATGGCCTCTATTTCGTAATATTGCAGCCCAATCAGCAAACGTGCTGACCGATGGCCTCATAGTTCAACGGATAGAATAGAAGTTTCCTAAACTTTAGATCTGGGTTCGATTCCCGGTGAGGCTACCAAAGCGGAATGCACTGAGAAATCAGACAGCATTCCGCTTTTTTATTTTCCAATAGCTCCTGATAATAAGCAGCTTAGCTCAAATATACCATTGACCTTTGGGGTTCGATAATGGCCTAAAACCTTGTTATTGGTAATACCAGTGGTGAAGATGGTTTTCTGGAGTTTTTGCTTGGTCCTGAAGTCGGCTTTTTGCCACAAAAACGGCATTTTTGAGGCCATATAGAGGGTTTTGTCTAGCAGGTGTTCGAGGTTCGATAAATTGACAACAATGCTGCTGAGTTCTATTTCTCTGATTTCATCCTTGTATTTACTGTTGTATCTCAGTTAGTAGTCTTTCTCCAAATCACCGATGACGTAGCGCTCTTCTAAGGCTTCCAGATTCTTCTTGAGGGCAGCGAGGTTGTCTTTAAGGGGCTTGTCCGCAGCTTTGGTAAGATAAGTGACCAAGTCATCAAGCAAGCCTTTGTGGATACATTAGGCCACGAAAGTGATTAGTCCAATTACCTACCTGAGCCACTGGTCCAGTTTATCGCTTTCTACGAGGTTGGGGAGACGCTGGAAGCTGTGGTTTAGAACGGCATGTCCACTGAGCTTAAGTTGCTCTTTCCGAATTACACCTTCCACAAGCACCAGTCCGAAGCCACAAAGCTAGCGAAGGCAGGGAGGGGATTTATCATAACTTCAGGCACGGGTCGGGCAAGTCACTTAAATACCTATTTAACATCCTTGACTACGGCATCAAAGAGCGAGTGGCTGAGAACACATCGGTGAAAGCCATTTTAGTGTACCCAATGAACGCCTTGCTCAATAACCAGTATCACGATGTAGAGAAGTACCTTCTGAACTGAATGAAGGCGAAGTGTGATTCCAAATTGAAAGGTATAGCTGGACTTTATTAGAGGAAAAGCTAACGGCAAACCTAGAGGTCAAATCCTTCTTTGACTTTAGGCCCCTCCAGCCAAACCTTCCATACTCAAACTGATAGAGCGCCGCTGGAGGCAAGGATCAGCTTGAAGAAGAACCCAAAGCCCCACAAGCTAACAGCTGTTTTTGGGTCTGACATCGGCTCATTTTTTGCAACCTGGCAACCCCTTAAAGCCAGAACCAACAGCCAGCATTGTCATCAAATTGCGCATCAAGGACTAAGCCCCAAAGCTCGAGTTCCTAACGTGTTTTTGACTGTTTCGCAGTTACCCGGTACCATCGCATATCATAGTAAAGGTATGATATACAGTGATATGACATCGATTAACTAGCTAGTAATCAATGTTTTGTCAAGCATTTTTTCTCCACACAGCATTTTTGATATCACATGACGATCATGAGAATTTAGTGATATGTATCATAGGCTGATTACTTGTGATTTGGGCTAGGTTTGTCCCAAATCGAATACATCAGTTCCTCATGAGTAACTCTACCCTAAAGATCCCTTTTCTAAAAACCACTTGTGTTGCGTTTGCCTGCCTTAAGGCAAGTTATCATTGGGTAACATTTCTTACGTTGTTCCTTGCCGCTACTGCTAGTTTTGGTCAGTTACGGGGTATTTCCATTAATAACACCGTAGTCACATCTGATTTCGATGCCCTAGGCAGTTCGGCGAGTGCTAACCTTCCTAACCCCTGGCGTTACTATGCCAGCGCAACGCCAACCTGGACCAGCACTACCACACCAGTGGCCTTTGCTGCTGGCACTAACGGTACTGGGGCTTTGACTGGCTCATCTTCTGCAGGGCTCTATAATTTGGCTTCTGGCGTTACTGCATCAGCAACCGACAGGGCAGTTGGCACAGTTGGAGTAGGAACTAGTTCCTTCGTTGGTGCCTACACTAATTTAACAGGTTCTTTGGTTTCCACGGTTTGTATTGTCTTTGACCTAAAGAAGTTTCGTTCGGGGACTGACCCGTCTAACTGGACAGTTTTTTGGGGTACCACTGCAAGCTCACAGACCAATGCGCTCACAGCCGCTGATTATAGTTTTGCAGCAGATGCCAATAGTACAACATTATTCGACCCAGCGCCGGCTGTCCAAAGACTTATTTATTTCACGCCAAACCTTGTCCCTTCAGGCTCCATTTACATCAAGATAGTCTGCACAGGGGCAACGTCTGCCGCCACATCCCAGGTAGTTGGGCTAGATAACTTTGAAATTGCTTTCAATCCAATAACTCCTGGCGTTACTAGCCCAGCCACAGCCACGGCCACCTCGAATGAGCCATTTACCTACACGCCAACATCTGCCACATCAGGAGCGACTTTCACTTGGTCAAGGGCAGCAGTAACTGGTATTTCTAATGCCGCCGTCACCAGTGCAACACCTGTTTCCACTTCGTTCACGGAAACACTCATCAACACAACTACGTCAAGTGTCGATGTTGTTTATTACGTTACTGCACGCAATCCTGCAACCGGGGTTAAGTCGGCCCGCCTAGTTACTGTCACAGTCCTGCCTGCATTTACAGCAGCAAGTACCGGCTTCGGAATCAATTATGGAGACGTAGCCTGGGGAGACTTTGACAACGATGGTGATTTGGATCCAGTTGCCGTTGGTGAAAATGCTTCCGCGACGGGTGGCTTCGTACTTTTAAGGAACTCTGGGGCTGTCGGTACCTGGGCTCCTGTAACAGTCACGGGTTCGGCCGGCGTTTCCAACGGAACGGTCAATTGGGTTGACTATGACAAAGACGGTGATCTGGATCTGCACTATACAGGTTATTCAGGAGTTTTTTATTATAATAGATTGCTCGAAAATAATGGTAGTGGTAGCTTTTCGACCAAAGCTAACTTTACTGGCGTCACCTATGGTGCCGTTGCTTGGGGCGATTATGACAACGACGGTGACCAAGACTGCCTTTATTCGGGCTTAACAGCTTCAGCCACCAGGATTACGGAACTACGACGCAATGATGGCGGAGGCAACTTTACCTTGGTCACGGTATCTATCACCGGCGCCAATCAGGCTTCTCTGGACTGGGGCGACTACGATAACGATGGTGACCTTGACGTACTCCAGACCGGGCTTAACCCTTCATTTAATCAAATAACACGCATCTGGCGCAACGACGGTGGAGCCACATTTACAAGCCTATCCCAAAGTATTGTAAATATCTACAGAGGAGGAGCCGAATGGGGAGATTATGATGGAGATGGCGATCTGGACATTTTGATTTCAGGGGCAGGAGCCAGCGAAGGAACAGTCCAAATCCACAAAAACAATGGCAACTCTACCTTCACAAACATTAACATCGCCTTCCCAGCTGCAGAATTCGGGGAAGCGACTTGGGGCGATTTTGATAACGATGGCGACCTCGATGTGGCTCTTTCTGGCACCAACCGAGCCAACAATAGCAAACGCTTCGAAATCTGGAAAAATAACGGTGGAGATGCCTTTTCCCTTTTCTTTACGGTTCCTAGCCTAGGCATTTCTAATGCAGACTTGGCTTGGGGAGATTTTGATGCCGACGGTGATCTTGACCTCGCATTTAGTGGCGTAACTAACACCATAGCTGCCTATTTTGGTATATTGACAAATAATACGACCATCGGCAATGCCGCAGCCACTGCACCAACTAGCCTTACATCTTCCCAAACCAGTTGTACCGCCACTAACCTCAATTGGGTCAGGGCAACAGATACCAAGACACTCCAAAATGGCTTGTCATACAATCTACGAATCGGTACCAGTGCTGGTGGTAGCC
This sequence comes from Cytophagaceae bacterium, assembly GCA_947464365.1. GTDB lineage: Bacteria > Bacteroidota > Bacteroidia > Cytophagales > Flexibacteraceae > CANHWS01. The sequence goes on from CANHWS010000030.1 coordinate 10,669, forward strand.
AGATTTGGGGCTCCATGGCCAATACCACAACTGGCTATCGTTCGATATCCAAAACCGGACCTGTCAAATGGCGGTCAGGCGGCTTACCCGTTACCGGACTTACGATAGGAACCACCTATTACTTTGCCGTACAGGCAATCGATGCCGGCCTAAAGGGAGGAGCATGGTCTGCCGAACAGTCATTCACACTCTCATTGCCAACCCTCTCGAATAACCAAAACTACAAAGCCTGTAGTGGTGCATCATTCACTTATACCCCTACCTCAGGTAGCCTTGGTGCTACTTTTAGCTGGACCCGTGCCAGCGTAACCAACATCTCCCCATCTACCGGATCTGGTACAGGTGCTATCACAGAGACACTAACCAATAGCACCTCTTCCCCCATCAACGTCACTTATGTGGTAACGATTGTTGCCAATGGCTGCACCAACACAGAAAACGTGGTTGTTACCGTGCGACCAACCAACGGTACGCCAAGTTTCAGCAACAACATGGCCTCTGCCTCATCCCTTTCGCCTGCTACCACCAACATCTGGCAATCTGCCATTAGCTCTAAGGGAATCTATGCCATGTGCGCAGCCAATGGCAACGTCTATTTCTACAGAAATATCGACCAAACAACTCCCTACTTCATACTGAGTCGGGGTGTCATTGTGCGTAGTGTGGCATTTTCGCCAGATGGCAACAAACTAATCTTGGTGGAATCGACTAATAACAGGGTCGTTATTTACAATTCCTTCCCTACATCTGCATCCCAGGCGCCAGATGTCTATGTTGGCCAACCTGACGCCACTACTGTGACTAGTGGAGTCACAACATCCACCGTCTCAGCTAGCAAAATGTCAGGACCAAGACGCGCCATTGTAACGCAAGACGGTCGTCTGATTGTTGTCGACGGAGGCGCTAATAGGGTGTTGATTTTCAATTCGATCCCTACCACTAACGGTGTCGCTGCTAACGTAGTGGTCGGTCAGCCCGATGCTACCTCAACTATACCTTCCGCACAAGCAAACAGATTATGGAGCCCTGACGGTGTATCAATTACCAGCGATGGTAAATTAGTGATTAGCGAGCTAACCTTGAATCGAGTATTGATATTCAATTCAATACCTACAACCGATGGCGTATCTGCAGATTTGGTCATCGGCCAAAGCAGTTTTACTGTTGGAAGCCCTGGCCTTTCCGCAAGCAAGTTCAACCTACCATATTTTGTTGCACCTCACCCAATTGCTGGTCTGGCTGTCGCTGACCTCAGTAACAACCGTGTATTGATCTATAACACCACCCCAACAGTATCCAATCCTGCTGCCGACGTGGTCTTGGGGCAGGCAAATTTCACCACCAACTCATCATCAACCCTCAGCCAACCTATTTCCGTGGCTTGGAACATGGATGGCCGTTTGGTAGTTGGTGAATATAATAGTTCAGAATCAACCATTTTTGGTGCAGGTGTTTGTCCCTTAACCAACTTGTCGGTATCTGTTTCAGGCCCAAGCATTGCTTGTCAATCAGGTTCTGCGACATATACCGTAACCGTGACCAACCCAGGCACAACCGCTGTTACTAACATGCGGGTCGGTGCAGCCATACCCTACAATGGCTTAACACTCACTAGCAGCACACAAAGTACTGGTACATACAGCACAGCTGGAAGTGTTTGGTCCATTCCAAGTTTGGCTGCTGGTGCCTCTGCTACACTCACGTTTGTGTCCAGCATCAGCGCCAGCTATTTTGGTACATATGTTGTCCAGGCCAACATCATTTACGCAGGTGTTGACGACCCTGATCAATCCAACAATGCAGCGGCTGTTACCACTACCGTTACCAACGTTCCTACCCCCACTATCACAGGTTCCAACTTTGTTTGTTCTGGAAACACCGCTACCCTTAGTTCGTCATACACCTTAGGTGCCAACGAGACCTTCCTTTGGGACAATAATAGTACGGGTCCTACTCGTGTCGTATCCGCAGAAGGTACTTATACGCTCAGAGTCGTCAATTCCGCTGTCGCTTGTACTTCAGCTACAAGCGCTCCGTTCGTGGTCACGCTTGATAATACAGTTTCGCAACCTGGCTTCATTACAGGTTCTGCTTTTTCAATCTCCGTACCAGTGACAGCACCAATCGTATCAACTATAAGTAACAAGGGCGTGCTGGCAGTTGCCACCTTATCGTCCAATACGGTTTTGCTGTATAATTCTCCATTGGCTACGACCCCGTTTCTTACCCTAACTAGACCTACAGCCGTTAGGGGGATAGCCTTTAGCCCCGATGGTAACAAGCTATTGCTGTCCGAGGGTTCTAACAATCGGGTTGTCATTTACAATTCCATCCCCACAACTGGCTCGCAGGCACCGGACATCTATATAGGCCAAACTGGTAATTTTACCACAGCAGGTACAACTCAATCGACGCTTACATTCCCTAGGGGTGTCTATATTAGCCCGCAGGGTAGAGTCTATGTGGCTGATGCAAATAATAATAGGGTTATGGTCTGGGAATCGATCCCCACCACCAATGGAGTCGCAGCTGACCTAGTTATTGGGCAAACAGGGTTTACAACTGCTACGGCTGCCACCACTGCTACTGGTCTTAATGCGCCATATAGCGTTTGCGAGTCACCAGATGGCAAATTGTTGATCGCAGACTTCGGTAACAACCGTGTTTTGGTTTATAATACATTACCGACAAGTAATGGGCCAACGGCCTCTATAGTTATTGGTAATACCACATTTACTAATGGTACAGCTGGTACTAATGCTAATAAGTTTAACGGTCCTACCAAAGTTGTCGTTATTCCATCTGGCCAAGTGGCAATTGCCGATAACAACAATAACCGCGCAGCCATCTTAAATGCAGTGCCAACAGCCAACTTCGACCCAATTCCACGCGCAATTGGTCAAACAACAACCTCTACCGGAACAGTGGGTTCTACAGCTAGCGGCCTTAATCAAGCCCAATCTGTTGATTTTACCTTCGATCGTCGCCTTCTTGTATTAGACTACGGCAATAGCCGACTCAACTTTTATGGAGACGAAATTTGCCAACTAACCAACCTATCACTCACTGCAACTGGTACTACAGCTAGCTGCCAAAACGGCAACCTATCCTATACCGTAACGGTTACCAACCCTGGTTCCATCAGTATCCCTCGCATTTATGTTTCGGCTGGGCTTTCTCGTTATGCCACCTTTGTGTCCAGCACCCCAAGCACTGGTACTTATAACTTTGACGGAAGCATATGGACAATCTCCAATCTTGCCGCAGGTGCCACTGCTACCTTGACAATTAATGGGACCGCCAACGCAACTGCACCTTCGAGCCTTATTTTTTATGCAGCTCTTGCTAGTGCCTCAATAAGCGACCCGGACTTTAGCAACAACACTGCCTCGGTCACAACTACTATTGGCACTCTGGCCGCACCAACCATCACTGGACCCATTGCGGTCTGTTTCGGTAATACCATCACCCTTTCCACCAGCTACACACTCGGAACAAACGAGGCATTCCTCTGGTCTGATAACAGCTCTGCCAGCAGCTTAACAGTCTTGGCGGCGGGCACCTACTCACTTCGTATACGCAACACGGTAACAAACTGTACATCGTCCGCAAGCACTCCCATTGTTGTTACCCTAAGCACTACACCAACAGCTCCTGCCATTACTACAGGTATGGCATATTCGGCTACCAAAACGTCACCTGATTTTGTCAGGGGTACAACGGTAAGCTCTAAAGGCATATTAGCTGTTAGTACCGATGTAGGAAGTGTTGATTTTTACAGTTCTGTTAATTCAACAACACCTTACCTCACTCTGAGCAGAGGAGTTACAGTGCATGGTGTTGCATTTACCCCAGATGGCAATAAGTTTATTTTGGTCGAAGGATCAAACAACCGTGTTGTCATTTACAACAATCTCCCCACGACAGCCAGCCAAGCCCCAGATGTCGTCATTGGGCAGCCAGATTTTTCGACTGTTACTGCCGGAACCTCACAAACGAAGCTTAACGGACCTCGACGTGTCTTTGTCAGCCCCAATGGCCAATTGTTTATTGTAGACAGAGGCAATAGCAGGGTACTAATCTATAACCGACTCCCCACCGTAAACGGTGCCGCAGCCAATTTGGTAATTGGGCAGCCAGATTTTTCGACAAGCACAGCCTCAACCACAGCCGCTACCATGAACTTCCCGCTTGATGCGGCACTGAGCAGGGACGGTAAACTCATTGTGATAGATGGTGCGAATAACCGTGTGCTAATCTATAATTCCATCCCAACATCGAATGGAGCATCTGCCTCCGTAGTCATTGGGCAAGGCAACTTCACTACCAATACAGCCGGTGTAACCCAATCTAGCTATTCAACACCGATTGGCATTGCAGTTTCGACTAGCGGTGCGCTTGCAATCTCTGACTATAATAATTCCCGTGTTATTGTCTATAACTCCATCCCTAGCAGCAACGGCACCATGGCCGATCTAGTTCTCGGGCAGTCCACTTTTACGACCAATGCTACTGGAACCGGAACATCCCAGTTTAACCAGCCGAATGGCCTTACCTACTTGCTAGATGGACGTTTGTTAGTCTGCGATGCAGGCAACAAGCGAACAAGTACTTTTGGCACAGAGGTTTGTCAGTACGTCAACTTAGGTCTTGGCCTAACTGGGTCAACCAGTATTTGCCAAGGAGGATCGGCCTCATACACCTATACCATTACCAATCCATCGTCGATTGCGGTCAGCAATATTTATATCAAAGCTGGCTTGCCAATCGATGTCAACTTAACAGGCAATACTCCAAGCACAGGTACTTACAACCAAGCTGGTGGTATCTGGACGATACCTTTTTTAGGTGCTGGCGCCTCGGCTACATTAGTCATTAATGGCACGGCAACAACGAATTTAGCTACAGGTCCAGTTGACGTTTATGGAGCGATTTGGGGCTCTTCTGTTAATGACAATAATGGAAGCAATAACGGGATTAGCGTCCAGACCACAGTCCTTCCACAACCCACACTCAGTAGTTCACTCACGCCGCCAGCAGTCTGCAATGGTACAGCCTTTAGCTACATACCAACGTCTTCTGTAGTTGGTGCAACCTTCACCTGGACACGTGCCACAGTTGCTGGTATCAGCAATGCTGCGATCACGACTGCCCAAACGTCAAACCCGAACGAAACGCTGACCAACTCGACAACCTCTCCCGTTTCAGTCATCTATGCCTATACACTCACCGCCAACGGCTGTACAAATACCCAAAATGTAACGGTTGTTGTCAACCCAGTACCAGCTATTAGCTCATCCTTGGCACCTGCTGCCATTTGCTCAGGAGGTCCTTTCAGCTACACCTCTACAAGCACCCTTGGTGGCTCAACCTTTTCATGGACGAGAGCCGCTGTTATAGGCATCTCCAATCTTGCCGGATCAGGCTCTTCAGCCTCTATTTCAGAGATATTGACCAACACAACGGGTAGCCCAATAAACGTAACATACGCCGTAACAGCAACCTTAAACGGTTGCAGCAAGACCGAAAACGTCGTTGTCAGCATTAAACCAACACCTGCTCTAAGCTCAACATTAGCTCCAGCTTCTATCTGCACTGGAGGTACATTTACCTACACCGCTACAAGCACAATAGCTGGCTCGAGCTTTTCTTGGTCTAGGGCTGCAGTAATAGGTATTTCTAACCTTGCAGGATCAGGCGCCACAGCCTCCATCTCAGAGGTCCTGACCAACACATCGGCTAGCCCGGTTAATGTCACCTATGTCTTCACAACAACTTTCAATGGTTGTAGCAAAATTGAAAACGTCATTGTTAGCGTTAAGCCGACTCCAGCTCTTAACTCATCCTTAGCGCCTACGGCTATCTGCTCAGGCTCCACATTCACCTACACAGCCACAAGCACTTTCCCTAGCCCAACCTTCTCCTGGACAAGGGCGGCTGTCGCCAATATCTCAAATATTGCTGGCTCAGGTTCCTCTGCCTCCATTTCTGAGGTACTCACTAACACATCGGGCAGCCCCGTCAATGTTACATACGCCTTCACGACAACCTCAAACGGTTGCACCAATACCGAAAATGTTGTTGTTAGTGTTAAGCCAACACCAATAACCCCAAGCGTTACAGCTAGTGGACCTACCACCTTCTGTTCAGGAGGATCAGTAATACTAGCCTACTCCCCTCCAATCAATACAACTAGCACCCTTGCAGGTTCGGGCACTAATACCTATGCTGATGGTACCGGTGCTGCGGCCTCGTTCAAGAATCCTTATGGTGTCGCCACTGATGTCAATGGCAATGTATATGTAGCTGATTATCTTAACTACCGCATCCGGAAAATTACCCCAGCTGGTGTTGTTACAACCCTAGCAGGATCTGGCACTCGGGCTATCGTTGATGGCACAGGTACTGGTGCTTCATTTGATAATCTATTTGGTATTGCCACAGATGCCAATGGGAATGTTTATGTGTCCGAAGGTAGCAACCGCATCCGAAAAGTTACTCCTGCCGGCGTGGTTACCACGCTAGCAGGCCTTATTTCTGGATATGCTGATGGCACAGGCACAGCAGCTAGATTTAATTTGCCACAAGGTCTGGCAGCCGATGCTAGTGGCAATGTGTATGTAGCAGATATGTTCAATCATCGCATCCGTAAAATTACATCTGCAGGTTTAGTCACTACCCTAGCTGGGTCAGGTACTTCTGGATATGCTGATGGCACAGGCACTGCTGCCTCCTTCAATGCTCCTTCAGGTGTAGCAGTGGATGTCAGTGGCAATGTTTATGTGGCAGACCAGAATAACCGCCGCATTCGTAAAATCACCCCTGCTGGTGTCGTAACAACATTTGCAGGATCCGGCAGCAATGGGTCTGCAGATGGTACGGGTCCTGCTGCAACATTTCGTAATCCATTTAGCTTGGCTACGGATGCAAATGATAACCTGTATGTGGCCGACAACTCTGACCACCGTATCCGTAAAATTACCCCTGCTGGTGTGGTGACCACACTCGCTGGTATCGGGACTACAGGATCAACCAATGGCACCGCTACGAGTTCTTCATTCAGTTCTCCTAGTGGAGTAACTGTCGATCTTGCTGGTAATGTCTATGTAGCAGACCAGAATAACCATCGTATCCGTAAAATTACCCAAGCCCCAATTATAGGTTCTTATCTATGGTCCAACGGAGCCACGACATCAAGCATTACGATCTCTACCTCTGACAGTTATACGTTGCAAACCACAATTAATGGTTGTAGTGCGACATCAAACCCAACTGTGGTTACTGTCAATACCACTCCTTCTACGCCCACTATTACGGCAAGTGGCTCTACGACATTCTGCTCTGGCGGTTCGGTTACACTTTCTGCCCCTGCTGGCTTTACCTATTTGTGGTCAAATGGAGCAACAACACAAAGCATCATTGTTGCTAACTCGGGTAGCTTTACGGTAAGTACCATAGCTATTGCTTGTACAAGCACTACATCTGCAGCTACGGTGGTTACAGTCATCGCCTCGCCAATTAAGCCAGTCATTACTTCAAGTAGTTCCACTACTTTATGTTCTGGAAGCTCGGTCACGCTTTCATACACCCCAATGGTCAGCACGCTAGCTGGCTCGGGCCTTGCTCAATTTACGGATGGTACGGGAACGAGTGCTTCGTTTAATAATCCTAACGGTGTAGCCGTTGATGCAAACGGAAATGTTTACGTGGCAGACCGCAATAACCATCGTATTCGTAAGATAACTTCAGCGGGTGTAGTGACCACGCTAGCTGGTTCAGGCAGTCCTGGCAATACGAATGGCACTGGAACGGGTGCCTCATTTAACAATCCTACGGGTGTGGCAGTCGATGCAAGTGGCAATGTTTATGTAGCTGATCATTTTAGCCAACTCATCCGTAAAATTACCCCTGCAGGTGTGGTCACCACTCTAGCAGGCTCTTCCTCTGGATATTTTGATGGAACAGGCACAGGCGCAAGATTTAATTTTCCTGTTAGCGTAGCTGTCGATGCCAGTGGTAATGTGTACGTGGCTGACCTCGGTAACCACCGCATCCGTAAGATCACTTCTGCAGGTGTTGTGACCACTTTAGCCGGCTCGGGCAGTTCCGGTTATCTCGATGGAACTGGTACGAGTGCTTCTTTTGCTAATCCTTATGGTGTAACCGTTGATCTCAGTGGCGCAGTTTATGTGGCTGACCAAGCTAACCACCGCATCCGAAGAATTACTTCTGCAGGTGTCGTCACCACGCTAGCAGGCTCGGGCACTGCCGGTTCTCTTAACGGAACTGGTACTAGCGCTTCGTTCAATGCTCCTCAAGGCGTGTCTGTCGATGCCCTTGGCAATGTATTTGTAGCCGACGCAAACAACCGCCGAATTCGTAAAATTACCCCTGCTGGTGTCGTAACTACAGTGGCTGGCACTGGCTCTAATGGCAATGCTAATGGCTCAACAACCACTGCTACTATTAGTCCTCCCCTTGGTGTGGCAGTCGATGCTGTAGGTGATTTATTTGTAGCTGATGCAGCCAACCACCTCATCCGAAAAGTCTTCCAACTCCAAACCATGGATAATTATCTATGGTCCAACGGAGCAACCACAGCAAGCACTGTTGTCAGTAGTGCTGATAGTTATACGTTGCGTACTGTTTCAAATGTTTGCACCAGTGCTACTTCAGATCCGATAGTGGTTGTGGTTAATCCAACGCCATCTCTCAGCTCAACTCTTACCCCAGCTGCCATTTGCAGCAATACAGCCTTTACTTATAGCCCAACGAGTGCTACAGCGGGAGCAACATTTACCTGGACTAGGGCTGCGGTAGCAGGCATCAGCAATGCAGCTGTCACAATTGCTCAAACCACCAACCCGAATGAAACACTGGTCAACACAACCTCAGCCCCAGTTTCGGTTGTTTATACCTACGTGACTACGGCGAACAGCTGTACCAACACCCAAAGTGTGACGGTGGTTGTTAATCCTAGGCCGACACTAAATAGCAGCTTAACCCCAGCTGCCATTTGCAGCAATACAGCCTTTACTTACAGTCCTACGAGTGCGACTTCGGGATCAACCTTTACATGGACTAGGGCCGCTGTAGCTGGTATCAGCAATTCAGCTGTTACAATTGCTCAAAC
>CANHWS010000031.1 GCA_947464365.1 Cytophagaceae bacterium
CGATGAAGCCCCATCCGTTGATCTGCTCACTTAGGTGGAGCTTTACCGCTGCCCTTCCGTCCGCAAAGGCCAAAACCGAGTCGTACCGATGGCCTATTCGCTTGAGCCCTTCCGGCCCGATAAATCCCATCCGACCAAATTGCTGGCTTGGTGCCAGTCCCTCTGCCAGCGGACCTATTGAGGTGAAAGTTGGGGTACTATGGTCTATCCCGTAGGACAATAACAAACCTTCTGAACCACGATACTGCCAAACTACTCCTTGGCGAAACAACCCTATGGTATCCTGCCCAAGTAGCAAATCTAGTCCCGCATTAGGTACACGGCAACCAGTGGGGCTAAACCAATACTGCGCATTATTTGATGTCCTGTAGCCAAACCACTGATCCTCCCGTAACCAAATAGAGTCGCATAGTCCTCCTTCGATGACATTGCCCATGGCATCAAACAAGGTGGCTGTTGTGTCAGTCAGGGCGGCAATCAATCCGTTGTGGTTGATCTGGATAGCATAATAGTCAGGTTGTACAACCCAACTATTATGCTTATTGATGACACCTAGTTTACCATCTTGGCTTTGTTGTGCTATCGCCCTCCCGCTTACAAACGGTTTGAGGGTATTATACCCAAATGGGATGATGGTATCCCCCCATAGCGAAAGGCCACCCCACCCTGCTTGGGTGCTAAATAGCCTGATTCCCTCGGTCTCAGGTTGGGTTTTGCTAAGGCTATCAATGACCAATTTATGCTTATGTATATTGAATACCGAACGTCTTCTGGATATAAGCCCGTCTGCAGTGGTATCTAATTTGATAAGGGTGACCCACGGACCATTAACAGCTACTTGCTGGAAACTATCAGGTTGAAACTGCTTACCCTCAAGGTTTAGTAGGAACCAATATTGATGCCTCCTAGCCAAAATCACCTCTGCCATCAAGGAGCGCAGTTCATGATATCGCGGCGGACCTAAGTACTGATTAACGGTAGCAAGGGTCCAACAATAGGGAGGGAGACTATCTTCTTTTTCTAAAGACAATCTGCTAGTTGGTTTCAAACCTAGCTTCTGATTGCTGAAACCTGCACCATATAAGTCCGCCGTCAGCGGGATAATGGTATCGGCAGTAATATAGCCTTTAGTCGTACCCTTTTCGGACCTAATCTCAAAACTTGGTGTATCGTCAAGGGTGAGTCGTTGGGCCAAAATCTGCTGTGGCGTCATTCCCAAAACCGTCAATAGCATCAAAAACACCATCAACGGTCTTGTCCACAGCAAGTGCGCAATACCCCGAAATCTGAATCCAACGAATACCATAGGCCCGATTGCCCACAAACATACGACCATGACGGTGCCTAGTGGCCCATCCGTCGCTAACTTTGTGCCTATATGCCAAGTCTGGTACAACAATATCGACAGTGGTCCCGCTTTCTGACGGCAAAGCGCTTGGTCAACATGGTCTTGTTGTATCTGAGCTATCACGCTAGTCGTTGGCTTAAGCGCCCGTTAGTTTGGGGCTTGCCAAGTTCCATTGCGATCGAGCCCACTACTAGCTGCAACCTGCGATGCCCGGAGTGTCCTAGCGGTTTGAGGTCATTTACCCGGCCTATTGGTATGCTTCAGCCTACTTATTTTAGCCAGATGTTGCAGCAAGTTGCTCCTCATGTTGGTTACCTGACGTTCTACTTTCAGGGTGAGCCTTATTTAAATCCTAACTTTCTGGATATGGTAGCTGAGGCAGATAGGCTCAATGTCTTTACCAGCACCAGCACCAATGCCCATTATTTGACCAGTACTATCGCCAAGCGTACTATTGAGTCGGGTCTGCAAAGGCTGATCATTTCCATTGATGGGACAACACAGGAGACCTACCAGCAATACCGCGTTGGTGGCACCCTCAGCAAGGTAATCGAAGGGACCAAACAGATATTGCATTGGCGCAAAGAGCTGAAGAGCCAGACACCTGAGGTGATATTCCAGTTTTTGGTAGTCAAGCCTAATGAGCATCAGATCGAGGAGGTAGCTATGCTAGCCGCCGAGCTTGGTGTAGATGATATTTGGTACAAAACAGCACAGGTATATGACTACGAAGGTGGCAACGAGCTGATACCCACAATCGAAAAATATAGCCGCTATCGCCGGCAAGCCAATGGACGCTGGACGATCAAAAACAAATTGCTGAACCAATGCTGGCGAATGTGGCAAAGCTGCGTAATCACCTGGGATGGAGCCGTGGTGCCTTGTTGTTTTGATAAGGACGCGAGTTATAAACTAGGTCATATAGGGTCAGCAGATGCGGGTAAACGGCCATTTAAGGATATTTGGTTCAGCCAACCCTACCAAGATTTTCGGCAAAATTTGCTTATAGGCCGTAGCCAGATCGATATTTGTAAAAACTGTACCGAAGGCACCACTGTTTGGGTGGATTAAGCTCCCAATAAAGGCAATGCACACTTTTGCAACATTGCTTGCACAATGCCCAAGACGGTCAAACATCAATACACCCTACCCCACACCTACTCATGATCAATAAAGTCGTTTCCGGCCCCGAAGCCGCACTAGCAGATGTCACCTCAGGATCTGTGCTGATGCTTGGTGGATTTGGCCTTTGTGGCATTCCCGAAAATAGCATTGAGCAACTCCTCCGGATGGGGGTTAAAGACCTAACCTGTATCTCAAATAACGCGGGGGTAGATGACTTTGGCATTGGCTTACTACTACAGACCCGACAAGTGCGCAAGATGATCAGCAGCTATGTAGGCGAAAATGCTGAGTTCGAGCGACAACTATTGAGCGGCGAGTTAGAAGTTGACTTGATCCCACAGGGCACATTGGCTGAGCGACTTAGGGCTGGCGGAGCTGGAATTCCTGCTTTTTTTACGCCTGCTGGCGTTGGTACCGAAATTGCCGAAGGCAAAGAAACCCGACAGTTTGACGGCAAAGTCTATCTGTTGGAGCGTTGGCTAAAGGCGGACTTTGCTATCGTGAAGGCTTGGAAGGGTGACACTGCAGGCAACCTGATCTACAAAGGCACCGCCATGAACTTCAACCCCATGATGGCTGCTGCTGGCAAAATCACCATTGCTGAGGTGGAGGAACTAGTCCCAGCTGGCACCTTAGACCCTGCCCATATCCATACGCCAGGCATTTTCGTCCAGCGCATTTTCGAAGGTAAGAACTACCAGAAACGTATTGAGCAACGCACTGTTTCTGCAAAACGTTAGGGATTATATCCTTGGCTTTAGCCCAAGAAACACAAACAAAATAACAAGTCCGCAGATTTGAACTACCCGATTGGTAAAGTCATCAAGTCAGCGGTACCACTACTACATCCATGGCTGATAAACCATCGTTACCTAGAGGCACTCGGGATTTTGGCCCGGCCATCATGAGCAAAAGGCTCTATATTTTTGACACCATCAGGGCTGTCTTCAGGCAGTATGGCTATATGCCACTCGAGACGCCAGCTATGGAGAACCTGAGTGTCCTGACAGGCAAATATGGTGACGAAGGCGATCAGCTGATATTCAAGATCCTGAATAGTGGTAACTACCTAGATGACATCACAGAAGCACAGATTGCGGAAGGCGCCAAACCACTAACCAAACACATTGCCGAAAAGGCATTGCGTTATGACCTGACCGTACCATTCGCTCGGTTTTTGGCCATGAACCGCAACGAGGTTGCGCTGCCTTTTAAGCGCTACCAAATGCAACCCGTATGGCGTGCTGACAGGCCACAGAAAGGTCGGTATCGGGAGTTTTACCAATGTGACGCCGATGTAGCCGGTACCACTAGCCTAATCTGTGAGGCCGAGATTTTCGGCATGATCCAGCAGGTGTTTGGGCAACTAGCCATCAAAGACTACACCATTAAGTTTAATCACAGAGGCATCTTGGCTGGACTTGCTGAGCTAATTGGGGCAACAGGGCAAGAGGCAACCATGTGTGTCGCGATTGATAAGCTTGACAAGATAGGCAAGGACGGTGTTAGTAGAGAGCTTGCTGAGAACGGCTTCTCTACGACTGCCATCAACCTGTTATTCGAGCTACTTGACAAACCGCTTTCGGTCGCAGACTTTGGGCAGTCGTTATCATCCAAAGGCTACACAATCCCAACCCAACTACAGGTAGGCCTTGCGGATCTTGCCCAGGTATTGGACATTGCCAAATCATTAGGTCTGGACCCTAAGCCGCTGTACTTTGACCTAAGCCTAGCACGTGGTCTGAGCTATTATACGGGTGCGATCTTTGAGGTCAAAATCAATGGTGTCCAGATTGGTAGCGTCAGCGGTGGTGGGCGATATGACAACCTCACGGGGCTATTTGGCTGGCCCAACGTGCCTGGTGTAGGCTTTAGTTTTGGGGTTGACCGCCTATATGACTGCCTTCAAGAGCTTAATCTGTTCCCAGAGGCGGTGCTGCAGTCCACCCAAGTCCTGATCGCCAACTTTGATCTCGAGCGGAGTCAGCCTGCTGGTCTCAAAATACTTGCTGCCCTACGTGCAGCTGGCCATCGTGCCGAAATCTATCCTGAGCCAGCCAAACTCAAAAAACAGCTCAGCTATGCCGATGCCAAACACATTCCCTTGGTGATCCTGCTAGGCGAGGATGAGCTTTCGAGTAACCAGTACACGATCAAAAACATGATTACTGGCGAGCAGAAACAAGTCCCTATGGCTGACGTTTTAGGCGAGGTTGAGCGGGCTGTGATTGGGTAAATCCAACCTATATCGAAACGCAAAAAGAGCATCTACCAAGGTAGGTGCTCTTTTTTTGCTATTGGATTTTGTTTAATGACCAACCCACCTAGACTTTTGTACCATCTAATGGTCAGGGAAGGACTGAAACAAAAAAGGCACCTATTGATATAGGTGCCATTTTGTAAATGTACTTTTATGCTCCATAAAGAGCGGAAGTCTATTTCTTGCGCTCCTTGATACGGGCAGCTTTACCGCTTAGGCCACGTAGGTAGAACAGACGGGCACGACGCACAACACCACGACGTACCACCTCAATCTTGTCGATAGATGGTGACAGGACAGGGAAAATACGCTCAACTCCTACACCGTTGCTGATCTTGCGGACGGTGAAAGTTTCGCCATTGGTGTTTGGGTTCTTGCGTTGCAATACCACACCTTGGAACTGCTGGATACGCTCCTTGCTACCCTCAGTGATACGTACGTGTACGTTGACGGTATCTCCAGCTTTGAAAGCAGGCAAAGTACCGCGACGCTCGGCCACGTTAGCTTGCTCTACCAGTTTAATGAGATTGCTCATATCGCTTTTATAAAGAAGGACGGTGTCTCACAACAGCATCCTATAAAGGGTTCTTTGATAATTGTTCGGTGTGGGCCGAGCGGGTCGCAAATGTAACGATAAAAGCCTTAGTCAGCAACTATGAGCCTTTGGTACATATCTGGGCGCCTTTCGGCTGTGCGGGTCAGTGCTTGTTCGTGCCGCCATGCATCGATTTTGCTATGGTTACCACTCATCAACACCTCAGGCACTTGCATACCTTCGTACACTTCGGGGCGGGTATAAACAGGTGGGGCTAATAGTCCATCCTGAAAAGAATCTGTCAGAGCTGATGTTTCATCCCCCAAAACACCTGGCAACAAACGCACGATGGCATCAGTGATGATGGCCGCCGCTAGCTCGCCCCCAGTCAGTACATAGTCTCCTATACTGATCTCGTGGGTAATAAACATCTGCCGGACACGTTCGTCCACGCCTTTGTAGTGACCACACAATATGATGATATTCTGGAGCAATGACCAAGTGTTGGCCGTTGCTTGGTCAAAGACCTTGCCATCTGGCGAGGTATAAACCACAGCGTCATAAGTTCGTTCTGCTTGAAGTTGCCTGATGCAGCGAGCTATGGGCTCTATCATCATCACCATGCCAGCACCACCACCGTATGCATAATCATCAGTTTGTTGGTGGGCGTATGGTGTGTAGTCACGGAGGTTATGCACCACTATTTCTACTAGACCTTTTTGCTGACCTCGCTTCACAATACTGTGGTTAAGCGGACTATCAAGCAATGCAGGAACACAGGATATGATGTCAATGCGCATCATCTTGTTCTAGATAGACATCTACCAAACCAAGTGGTAGATCAGTGTGCAACACCTTGTTAGCCCTATCTACTTTCAGTATGATGTCGTCTGCTATCGGGATTAGCACCTCTACACCTTTGTAATCCATCCCGACAAGGTCTTGGGTGGGCATACTATAAGTGGTGGTGACTGTACCAAGTGTTCCCAGGTCTTTGTCCTGGATTGTGTAACCAACTATTTCGTGGAAATAGAATTGATTATCAGCCAGGGTTGGTAAAAACGACAAGGGTAAAAACAACTTGGAGGCCTTTAGCTTAAGGGCTTCTTCTTCGCTGTCCACATCCTGAAACTTGACGATGGCTCGGTTGCCATTGAGTTCAATCTTCTGGATGATGTACGGCACCAATTGGCCCCGAACTTCAACAAAAACTGCATCTAGCTTGCGGTACCTGCTTGCATCGTCAGACTCAATCACGATCTGAACTTGGCCTTGGTAGCCGTGCAAACGGGCTACGATTCCGAGTTCAAAACATTCTGATTGACGCATGATGGATGGGTAAGCAGATATCTAGGCTAATATAGATAGCGCTGGTGATCGGTAGGTATGTTACTAAGGGTTTAGCTTACTCAGCTGCAGGAGCTTCGGTAGTCTCTTCAGCGGCTGGGGCCTCAGGTGCGGTTTCGATTGCGGCATCAACAGGGGCCTCTTCAGTTTCGGCAACAGCCTCAACTTCTTCAACCACAATGTTTTTGGCAGCGATAGCGGCAGCACGGGCTTCTTTGACTTTAGATTCAGCCTCAAGGCGTTTCTTAAAGTCATCAGCTTTGCGTGTGGCCAATGAGTCCACTTTTGAAGCAATACGACCCTCGTGACGCTCAGTCCACTCGGTCATCTTGGCATCGGCCTGTTCTTGCGTCAAGGCGCCTTTGAGGACACCGATCTGCAAGTGCCTGTGGTGCATAATACCTTTATAGGTCAGGATGGCCTTTGTGGTATCAGTCGGCTGGGCACCAACCATCATCCAATGAAACGCGCGCTCAGTGTTGAGGTTAATGGATGCGGGGTTAGTGTTAGGGTTGTACGTTCCGATCTTCTCGATGAAACGTCCATCGCGTGGTGCACGTGCGTCAGCCACTACGATATCAAACAGGGCCAATTTCTTGCGTCCCCTGCGTGCTAGGCGGATTTTTACTGCCATTTTACAACTGTTTTTAGTTACTCCGCGGAACTCGTCCGCGAATTGAAGTGCAAAAGTAACGCTTTTTGGCATACATTGTACTCTAGAATTACCAACCTCGCAACATTAACCTTATTTCAGACGCCAGCTATGTCTGCCACGACCGATACAATACCCTCTTTTGATCAAGTTTTCGACCGTGCCTGGGTCATAATCGTTGCAGGAGGATCTGGCACGCGGATGCAGTCCACCAAGCCAAAACAGTTCTTGATCCTGGACGGAAAACCCATTTTGCTTCGGTCGGTAGAGCAGTTTACAGACCTTGGTCTCCGCAAAGTCATCTTGGTGCTACCAGAGGACCATGTAGAGCGGTGGTCAGAGATTGTAAATACACACCAGTTTAAGGTTCAGGTTAAGGTAGTAGTTGGCGGCCCCACCCGTACCATTTCGGTCCGGAATGGACTTGAGGCCGTGCCTGTCAATGCTACCATCGTCGGAATCCATGATGCGGTGCGGCCCATGGTTTCTTCTGATGTGATAAAGGCCGCCTTTGCTAGTGCCTTTATCAACGGAAGTGGCGTCCCGACAATCCCTGTCACAGACTCGATCAGACAGCTTAATGGACTGCAAAGCCAAGCACTTGACAGGCGTACATTGGTTGCGGTGCAGACACCACAGGTATTTAGGGCAAATACGCTTAAGGATGCTTATGCCCAACTCAGCATCGATGATGTGAGCGATGATGCAACTGTGTGGGAAATGGCTGGGAACCCAGTAAGGATGACTTTAGGTAGCAAATCAAACCTCAAAATCACCACTCCGGAGGATCTTGTCGTCGTGCGAGCACTTACCAAGGCCCAAAGGGAATCTGAAAGTTTAGGAGGCAAGTAGGGATGCCCTATTGTTTTTCGTCCTGGCTGACCTGAATGTAGACTTTATAGAAACTGCCAATTAGTGACAGAAAAATCAGACTTAGGGTGATATAGGGCGTTTTGAGCCCCGCTTTTCCGTCTAGCCAGCCTCCTAAATAGACCGCAATCAGCAAGGGTATGGCAATCTGCGCGACCATGCTGCCATATTTGGCAAACAAGTTGGATTGCTTTTGCTGGTTGTCATCTTTCATGATTGTTCTGCAAGGATAGGCGCAAGGTGTTAATCCTGCTATTTAGAGGCCGCCTGCTGACCTACGTTAATCTGCTTGGTGGCTGCCCCCATGTTGCAGTTACCATTGAACATGGCACCAACCTCGATCACGAGTTTGGCCGTGAACAAGTCGCCCTTGATGTTAGCTGTAGCTTTTAGGGTCAGCAGCTCTGTCGCCTCGACATTGCCATGCACATCACCTGCGACTTCGGCCTTGAGGGCTAGTAAATCACCTTCTATCAGGGCACCAGAGCCAAGGACTAATGTGCCGCTGCACTTGATATGCCCTTTGACTTTGCCATCAATACGGAGGTTGCCTGTCGTTTCGATGTCGCCTTTTATGACGGTACCTTTGCTGATCAAAGTTTGGGCATTAGCAACATTATTTCCGCCTGAGGTTTGCTCACGTTGCTGCTCCTGCTGACCAGTGTTGCTTGCGCTGGCAGCTGTTGGGGCATTTGGGGTGGCATTGGATGATCGACCAAACATAGACATAAGCTAAACTTAGATAGAGTGGCTCTTTTGAAGCCTTATGAGGATGGCATAAAGATAGGCCTTTCGGTCAGCAAGTGCAATTCCGATTTTTGGGGCTGGACTGCTCCTAGTGTATGCACGTTGCCTAAATGCGGTCAAACATCATACGTTGCCCAATCTTGTCTGTCATGATAGTACCGTCTTGATAGGCTATCTGCCCATTGACGATGGTAGTATCTATGGTGTATGCAAAGGTCTCGCCTTCCAACGGGGACCATTGGCATTTATAAAGCAACTGATTTTTCTGGACAGTATGAGGCCTAGCTGCAACCAGGACCAAATCAGCCCAATACCCTTCACGTATGTAACCACGCTGCCTAATGGCAAACAACTTCGCTGGGTTATGAGCCATTTTTTCGGCTACAAAGGCCTTGGACCAGCCCTCTTGGTCGGCAATGTTAAGCATGAGTTGAAGGCTATGCTGCACGAGCGGAAGGCCAGCTGGCGACTTGGTATATACTTGTTGTTTTTCGTCCCAAGTATGAGGGGCATGGTCAGTCGCCACCACATCGATGACGCCATCTACCAATGCTTGGCGGATAGCTGCACGGTTGAAAGGTGCCTTAATGGCAGGATTACACTTTATCAGGTTGCCTAGGCGTTCGTAGTCATTGGCAGTATACCAAAGGTGGTGCACACAGACCTCGGAAGTGATTTTTTTGTTCGTATCTAGCGCCGCTTTACTGAAGAGTTCTAGCTCCTTAGCCGTAGTGATGTGCAGAACGTGAAGCCTTGTCCCGCACTTGCGTGCAATCTCGATGGCTTTACTACTGCTGAGATAACATGCCTCCTCATCCCTAATTATGGGGTGGAGCTCTGCAGGAATATCGTCACCATATATGGCTTGGTATTTGGCCAAATTAGCTTTTACTGATGGTTCATCTTCGCAATGGGTCGCTATCAGCATGGGTGTATTACAGAAGATGCGACTAAGCGTGCTCTCGCTATCCACCAACATGTTGCCCGTGCTGCTCCCCATAAAGATCTTGATCCCGCAGACCTCTGCAGGGTTTGTTCGGAGCACTTCATCGGCATTATCGTTGGTCGTCCCCATGAAGAAACTGTAGTTCGCCACCGAGCAATTCGCTGCTATTGCATACTTGTCTGCGAGCAGGGCTTGGGTGGTAGCTGCGGGGTTGGTATTTGGCATTTCCATAAAGGAGGTCACTCCGCCTGCTAGGGCAGCTTTTGCTTCGGAGGCGATTGTTGCCTTATGGGTCAGACCGGGTTCGCGGAAATGCACCTGGTCGTCGATGCACCCTGGGAACAAAAATTTGCCACTAGCGTCAATCTCAACGAAGTTGCCTTCTGGGCTGATTGAAGTGGCGATTTGGTGTATTAAACCGTTCTTGATATATACATCCAAGACGAGCTCTTGGCCTTCGTTGACGATGGTGGCACCTTTGATCAGGAGGTTTTGCATGGTTTTTGGGCAATTGATGGCTACGGGGACAAAGATGTGCGTTTAATTTACGCCAAGTATCGCCTAGTGCAATTTTCCACCAAAAAATATAGCTACTGATCCCTATCCAAACCCTACATTAGATCGTGAATAGTCAAGACAAAAGTACCGACCCTGCAAACAAAGACTCATTAGATTTAAATAATAGCGAAGCTAGGGACCTTACACTGGCAGATGCCCAATCAGTGGTAGACCACTGGATCAAAACGATTGGCGTTCGTTACTTCAGCGAGCTGACGAACCTAGCTATTCTAACCGAGGAGGTGGGTGAGCTGGCAAGGATTATTTCGCGCAAATACGGCGAACAATCGTTCAAAAAGGGAGAAGATGCGAACAGCCTTGGCGACGAAATGGCCGACGTGCTTTGGGTCCTGATCTGCTTGGCGAATCAAACTGGCATTGACCTAACAGATGCCTTCAGGAAAAATCTAGACAAAAAAACAAAAAGAGATGCCCTTAGGCATCTCCAGAACGAAAAGCTAGTCGATTAGCCTATTTCGGTCCATGTGGCCTATACTCGCCACCGATCGGGGGTTTTACCTGCTGTACCTCCTGAAACTGGTTGCTGCTAGAGTTCAGTATGTCGGGATTTGTGCTCTTTTTGTAGGTAACAATCGACCCTGTGATCAAGGCGAAGATTGACAAAAACACACTAGCCCTAATGAAGATCATCGGGATAAAGTTATTGAAATAAAAGTAGATAAAGCCGAAAGCAGCGAAGACCGCAAGGCCATAGGTACTGTAAATGAAGACGAAATCCAGCTCACTGGTCATGATACTATCCAGGTGGTTGGATGTCAGCAGTTGCATCACAAAGAATGTAGAGAACGTGCCAAGAAAGTAGAAAATGAAGGCACGTTTAAAGTATCCGCTATCTAGCTGACGCAGCATGCCCCCTATCATGTAGAAGACACCCAGCAACAACATTAGCAGGGGAACCAAGAACAGAAGTGAAATATTTTGCGCGTGCATATTCGGTGTTAAGGGCTGGAGATCCTTAACCTTTGATACGTTAGTGTGGGCCAAAGGTAACCAACGAGATTAAAAAAATATCTCGAAACTTGATTTGGCGCAATCCTACATCCTGAGTCAGGATCATACAAGTACGGCCCAAGCCTCAAACAGTCGATGTTCGGCAATAAGCTGCTTGCCCAACACTTGACGTTCTTCAACGGTTTGGGCTAAGGTCCATAACCGTTTTCCGTAAAGCTCAAACTGGATTCGTTCTCGTTCTTCTGCGGTAGGCGCTACATCTAGGTTTGCAAGGCGGCCAAGGTCATTGCCTGACAGGATATGGCTTTCGACGACGTGCTTAGGCAAAGCGTCAAATCCTAATCCCTTTTTAATATTGGGCTTAGCGACTTCGAACATCGAATCCTGGTTGGCACGTACATACCAATCGGCTCCCATCCGTCCGACAAGGTCCAGTTTAGCGTAATCTAGCTTGCCATCAGCATCAAGCATCTTGTTGTCAATGTGTAGGGCAACAACCTCACAAATCACAAGGTTCCCTGCTCCGCCTTGATCACCTGTCTCGATCACTTGCAGGACTTTACACTCAAAACTGGCTGGGGACTCCCCTACCCTAGGTGCCCGCACCAAATCACTTGGCACTGGGCTAAAGCCAGCCTTCAGGAACTCATCTACACCCTTAGGATATTCACAACTAGCAAGGCTCATCTGCTCAACCATCTGATAACTCACGACATTAACCACACATTCCTTTGTGGCCATAACGTTCTCGAGGGTGTGCTTTATGGTATTGTCTCTACCACGACGCGCTGGTGAAAACACCAAAATAGGCGGATTGCTCCCGAATGCATTGAAAAAGCTAAACGGGGCTAGGTTTGGCTGGCCCTCCGAATCAACCGTACTGACAAAGGCAATTGGTCTGGGTGCGATCATCCCGAGCATCAAGGTGTGAAATTGTCCTTGGCTCACATTACTTGGTAGTATGGTGGTAAATCCTGACATGGTATGGATGGTGCTTCTGGGATTAATTTATTGGGTTTTTCCTGAACGTTTGTTCTTGAGCCAGACTTGCATTTCGTCAAGGCCCATTGCATTAAAGGTATGGCTCTTGAGTAGGCCCCCTTTACGGCCAGAAAGCACACCATAGCGCATATTCTGGTAACTATTGATGTGGTGGGCATCTGGATTGACAGATACCATCAGCCCGGCTTCCTGTGCTGGCCAAATCCAACGCCAGTCGATGTCCAGCCGCCATGGGTCGGCATTGAGCTCGATCACGACATTATATTCCTTGCAGGCCGCAATAATCGTCGGGACGTCATAAGGATAACCAGCACGGCGTAAAAGCAAACGACCACTCGGGTGCCCCAATATGGTTGTATAAGGATTGGAGATGGCCTTGACCAATCGATCTGTGGCCTTGGTAATATCCATGCCCAGATTGCTATGGACCGAGGCCACAACATAATCAAAAGAGGCCAATACCTCAGGTTCATAGTCAAGCGAGCCATCGTTCAGAATGTCGGACTCAATGCCTTTAAGCACCACAAATGGCGTAAGGTCAGCATTAAGCTGGTCGATTTCTTTCTGTTGGGCCTTAACGCGATCAGGCTTGAGCCCGTTGGCATAAAAGGCTGACTGCGAATGGTCTGCCATGCCCAAATATTGAAAGCCAAGGTCTCGACAGGCATGGCTCATTTCGGCCAATGTATGGGCGCCGTCGCTATAGGTACTGTGGTTATGGAGTACCCCCTTGAGGTCTTCTAGTTTGACTAAATCATCAGCAGTGTGTCTCTCGGCAAAGGCCCACTCAGCGACATTTTCGCGCATTGAGGGGATAATATAAGGCAGCCCTGCGAGTTGATATGCCTCCTCTTCGGTGGCTAAGTTAGTACCGAGGGCAAGGTTACGCAGGCTAGGTTTGCCGGCTTTTTGATGAGCCAAATGGGTAGTTGCGGCACTGGTCAATAAGGTGGTATTGACTGGTTGATCTGATAGGTGAACGGTTATTGGTAGCTCAGCATCAACCAAAATACCTTGCCACGTAAATGGCCCTGCCAACTCTGGCTTGGCTAATAGGCCCTCCATGGCCGATAGCTTTTGGTGCACTGCTGCATAGTTATCATCAATAGCAGCCACGAAGTCAAGCCGGTCTACCGTGTCCGCAGTTTGGCGCACTTGGCCTGATATCAAGATTTCTGTACCAAGTGCTTCGCTGATGGCCTGTTGCAGAAGCAATGCAATCGGTTCAGCATCCGCAAAGTGAAGTTTACCCACATTACTTTTAGTAAACTGCAGGGCCTTAAGGATGCTCGTTTGTGTCTTTTCGCCAAAACCTTTGAGTTTGGCCAGCTCATTGGCTTCAGCAGCTGCTTGGAGCTTTGGGACACTATCGATTCCATGCTCTTTCCAGAGGGCCAGTAGTTTTTTGGGGCCTAACCCCTTAACGCCCATCATGTCTAGAACACCTGCAGGGGTGATGGCTTCTAGCTCGACAATTTCGGGCACTGATCCAGTCTCGATCAGCTGCTGGACTTTGCCAGCGCTGCTTTTGCCGAGGGCCGCCTCTAGCTCGGTCATCGGTATCTTAGCCACTATGTCTTGCACCTGTTCCAGGGCAAAGATCCCATTTTGCCATGCCCTTACTTTAAAAGGGTTCACTTCGTGCAGCTCTTGCAGGGCGATAGCTTTACGGAAATAGCGAATAATGCCTTTGTTATCCATGTTAGGGTTGGTCCTGATTTGGGTTGTTATCAGCTTAAATAGTGTTGGTACCTAAGTTAACAACCAAGCCAATATCCAAGCAGCAATATAGCAGCCAATACCCATCGGACATTGGCCCTCAGTACACGATTGGCCACATTAGAGCAAGAATAGCGACTGATGCCATTGCCTGATCGATAAGTCTAGTCTTATACAAGGCAAAATGGTGGCACCAATTTAACGTCTGGATAATGGATAACCACTTGATTTTGCCAATTTTGCATCCGCTTAGGCCAGAAGCCCTTTGTGACTGATTGAGTTTCATTCACTAGCTGATCGATTAGGCAAAGCGCACTCAAGGATCAAAATCATGAGCAAACAAGTTGCCGTAGGCATCGTCCAGATGGCCTGCAAAGCCGACGTAAAGGCCAATATTGAGCATACCGTTACACTCATCAGGCAGGCAGCTGCCAAAGGTGCACAAGTGGTGGTGCTGCAAGAGCTCTTCACGAGCCTTTATTTCTGCAACATTGAAGACTATGCCAACTTTAGCCTAGCTGAGTCTATACCCGGCCCTACCACGGAGGTAATGTCTACCTTGGCTGCTGAGCTCGGTGTTGTGATTGTCGCTTCTTTGTTCGAGAAGCGTGCCGAAGGACTGTATCATAACACAACAGCTGTACTCGATGAAGATGGTACCTACTTAGGCAAGTACCGCAAGATGCACATCCCAGACGACCCTGGCTATTTCGAAAAATTTTACTTCACGCCTGGGGACCTAGGCTACAAAGTATTCCAGACAAAGTTTGCCAAGATAGGCGTCCTAATTTGTTGGGATCAGTGGTATCCAGAGGCAGCACGTATTACTACACTGATGGGGGCTGATCTCTTGGTGTATCCTACAGCGATTGGCTGGGCTAAAGCACAAGATGCCGAAACCAACCAAGATCAATATTCTGCTTGGCAAACAGTCCAGAGGGGCCATTCGGTAGCCAACGGGGTGCCAGTTATTAGTGTTAACAGAATTGGTACTGAGGACGAGATGGACTTCTGGGGTGGATCTTTCATCACGAATGCGTACGGCAAGGTTTTGTTCCAAGCCAGCCATACTGATGAGGTTGTCCATGTACAGACCCTTGACCTTCAGCAAAGTGACTATTATCGCACCCACTGGCCATTTCTGCGGGACCGCCGCATCGATAGCTATGACCCGATCTCGAAGCGCTACATAGACTAGCTTAGAGGGATAATTGATCCCAGACAAAGACATTACGTTTCTCCCGATACACTACCTATGCCCCAGTTGTTAGATGGCAAAACGCCAGCCGAACTAGGATTTTACATGCCAGCCGAATGGGGGCATCACCAAGCTACATGGCTTAGCTGGCCACATAAGGAGGAAAGCTGGCCCGGCAAGATCATGTCGATCTACCCATATTACTGCCAGTTTATCGGGGCTGTGGCCAAGGGCGAAGAGGTCCATATTAACGTGAAAGATGCGGCTATGGCTGCTTTTGCACAGGAGCAGCTTGCACTAGCAAACATTCCTTTGACCAATATTAAGTTCCATCACAACGAGACCAATGATGCTTGGTGTCGTGACCATGGCCCTGCCTTTTTGTTGAATCATGATCCGTCCAAGGGCCGTATGGTAGTCGATTGGGGATACAATGCTTGGGGTGGCAAATACCCCCCTTTTGACCTTGATGACGACATCCCAACCAAAATAGCTGCATTCTGCAATGTGCCAGTAGTACACCCCGGCATCGTGATGGAGGGCGGCTCGGTAGAGTTTAATGGGAAAGGTACCCTACTTACGTCTAAGGCCTGCTTGCTGAACGAAAATCGCAATCCGCACTTGAACCAAGACCAAATCGAAACCTATCTGCGCAACTATTATGGTGTGGAGCAGATTCTCTGGCTAGGCGATGGCATCGAAGGGGACGATACCGACGGGCACATAGACGACTTAACCAGATTCGTGAATGAAGACACCGTCGTTACGGTCGTTGAGACAGACGAAAGCTCTGCTAACTACGAGATCCTACAGGACAACTTGCGGGACCTAAAAAAAATGCGGCTATTGAATGGCAAGCAGCTGAATGTTATTGAACTTCCGATGCCAAAGCCTGTGATTTACGATGATCAGGTCCTGCCAGCAAGCTATGCCAACTACTATGTTGCCAATGCAGCTATTGTGGTGCCTACCTATCAAGACGATGTCAATGACCAGCGGGCGCTGGATATTTTAACTTCTCTACATCCCGACCGGAAAGTGATCGGGATTGATAGCACCGAGCTGATCTGGGGCTTAGGTAGCTTCCATTGCCTGAGCCAGCAAGAAGCGCAATACAAGGCCTAAGCGTGGTTTGGCTTATAGTCAAAGTTGAAGCGTGAGACTCCTATAATCCCTTTTACGCTCTTTAGCTTTTTAATCAGGCCCTCTAGCTGGCTAGTATCATGAACGAAGAGAAGAATATCGCCTTCGAAAACGCCTTCATTGGTTTCGATCGTGATTGAACGCATATTGACCTTGAGCTCGCTGCTGATGACCTTGGTTACGTCATTGACAAGGCCCATCCGGTCCGTGCCAGTGATGCGTAGGCCTGCCAAGAAAGCAATCTCTGACTGGGAAGTCCATTTGGCCTTAATGATGCGATAGCCATAGTTGCTCATTAGCTCTACGGCATTGGGACAGGTGGTGCGGTGTATTTTGATTCCCTCGTTGATGGTCACAAAGCCAAACACCTGGTCACCAGGTATAGGTCCGCAACATTTGGCCAAGGTATAGTCAATCTTGTCCATGTCTTCGCCAATAAGCAAGCTATCCGACTCTTTGTTCCGCACTTGCTTGATTTCGCGCTCGAACTGTTTGGTATCTCTTGGCGCTAGCTTGTTGAGGTTGTGTTTCTCTTGCTTGAGATCACGGAACCGCTTGAGATCATTAACCGAGATTAGCTTCTTGCCAATGCGATAGTAGAGCTCGTAGTTAGACTTGAGGTCAAAGAAGGAGCGCATCTGAAGCAACAGCTCCTCGTTCAGGTCCAGACGCATGGTCCGCATTTTGCGTTCGAGCATCTCTTTGCCTTCTGCCGCAATTAGCTTTTTCTCCTCGCGCAGCGCCTCCTTAATCTTGTTGGTGGCCTTGCTCGTCACCACAAACTTTAGCCAATCCTCGTTAGGCTTTTGTTTGGTGCTGGTCAGTATCTCTATCTGGTCGCCGTTACTGAGTTTATAGCTAATAGGTACCAACTTGGTGTTAACCTTAGCACCTATACAGCTGGCCCCAACGTGCGAGTGGATGTCGAATGCGAAATCTAGGGCAGTGCTGCCATTGGGTAAGATGCGTAAGTCGCCTTTCGGGGTGAAAACATAGACCTCCTCCGCAAATAGGTTATTTCGGAAGTCGTTTACGAAGTCAACGGCGCTACTGTCGTTATTGGCTAACATCTCGCGCACCTTATTGATCCAGAGCTCTAGGCCATTTTCGCGATGACTGGCGGTGCTTTCCTTATACTTCCAGTGTGCAGCAAATCCTTTTTCGGCGATTTCATCCATCCTAGTAGTCCGGATCTGGACCTCAACCCACTGGCCGATACCGCTCATCACCGTCACATGAAGGGACTCATAACCATTACCTTTAGGCGTGCTTATCCAGTCCCGAAGGCGAGTGGTGTTGGGTGTGTAAAAGTCCGTCACGATGCTATAGGCCTGCCAACACGCTGATTTTTCGTGATCAATATCCGCATCGAGGATCAACCGAATTGCGAACAGATCATAGATTTCCTCAAATGCGACCTTGTTTTTCTTGATCTTGTTATAGATGCTGTAGATGCTCTTGGGACGACCAATGACCTTGCCTGGTAAACTCTGCCTCTTAAGTTCCTCCTCTATTGGGGCGATGAACTCCTTTATGAATTTATTGCGTGCGGCTTTGGTCTGGTTGATCTTTGTTTTGATCTCATCATACATATCAGGCTCCGCATACTTGAGGTAGAGGTCCTCCAGCTCAGTCTTCATAGCGTAAAGACCTAGGCGATGCGCCAACGGGGCATAGAGGTAAATTGTCTCGCTCGCAATCTTAAGCTGGGAGGTACGCGACATACTCTCAAGCGTTCGCATATTATGCAACCTATCGGCCAGCTTGATCAAAATCACCCGCACATCATCGGTGAGGGTCAGGAGCATCTTGCGGAAGTTCTCGGCCTGTTGGGATGACCCGTATTGAAAAACTCCACTAATCTTGGTCAGACCATCAATGATTCGCGACACCTTAGGTCCAAAAACCTTCTCGATCGAACTAAGCTCTAAGTCTGTATCCTCGACAGTGTCATGAAGGAGTGCTGAAATTACAGAAGTGGTACCCAAGCCTATTTCCTCAGCGCAGATTTGTGCTACTGCAATCGGGTGATAGATGTAAGGCTCACCACTTTTTCGCCGCATGTCCTTGTGTGCATCGAGGGCGATCTCAAATGCTTTCCGGATCTGCTTTTCATCCTCCTTTTCTTTAATCTGGGTCCGCGCGCATTTAAGCAACTTCCGGTATCGACGGACAATCTCTTTATTCTCGGCAACTAGGTCTAACTGCGAATCCATTTTTGGAAAGTGCGTGTTTTGATGATGTATCGGCATAAATCCCATTATGGGTATCTACACCCTTGAAGGGCATCAAGGAGCAGTATACTTGTTGATCAAGCCCTACTGCTGGCCAGAAGTCCTTTCTGATTTAACTGTCTTGATGTTATCCCCCCCAGTTTCCAGTAGTCACTATCCGTTTGATTAAGCAACTAATTATCAAGACATTAAGCCTAAAATACAGGAAGCTTGGGCTCAGAATATAGGTCAAAATTTGCTGCTCCCAAGCTCAGGAATGGCCCCCTAAACGTTGCTGGCCTAGGTTTCGGTCGGTCAAACAAATTGATAACACAAAGTAGTGAACCGAGGCCAGAACTAAAAGCGAAAAATAAAACTTGGCTTCATACTAACGTATCCTCCGAGTTTTTCCTTGAATTTGATAAGGCCTTCGTTGCGAACACCAGCCATGGATGCTGTCCCGTAGTCAACTAGTCCAAAGCCATTCAAGGTTGCCCAGCGGACGATCTCGGTATAGAGCATCACATTGGGGCTAATGTAGCGATAGGTGTAGTCATCAGCTGGGTAGTAGATGTAAAGGATACGGCTACTGACCAATACACAGA
>CANHWS010000032.1 GCA_947464365.1 Cytophagaceae bacterium
CTGAAGGTGACGAACAATTCGGGTCTATAGTCCGGATTGTGGATAGGCGTATCACTGGTTGAGGCAATAAGGTTTGATCAAGCGAGTCGATACATCCTGTTACTGGGTCTCGGACCACGACGCGGTATGACCCAGCAACAGCCTGTAGTACCGATCCTGTTATGCTGCTAATCACCTGTAGGCTGGGTAATCTTTTCCAAATAAAAACAGGGCTGCCGCTTGCTGAGGTTACCCCTACTTCCCATAATCCTGAAGGTGACGAACAGTTAGGGTTTATAGTCCGGATTGTGGAGAGGCGAAGGCTAGGACGAGAAGGCATGATGATTTCCGCGGAATCTCTGCACCTGAATGTGGTGTTCGTGACTACAATACGATAGCGACCGGGCAAAACACTTACTACAGTACAACAAGTATTGATCACCTGCTGATTTGCCAAAGCCTTCCAGATTACGGAATAGGTGCCAGATGGGTCCTGGATACTTGCCGTTATTGTGCCATTACCACCACAGGTTGATGGGGGACTAATTACCCAAGATATAGGGATGGAATCAGGCCCTACGATGGTAGCTTCTAAGGAATCAGGACACGATGCGGGGAGACCTGCTCGAACAATAATGCGGTACCGTCCCGGTTGTGCCTGAAGTGTAGGACTAGTTTCAGGTAATATCCTCCCACTGGGCACCTCCTTCCATAAAATAACGGGTGTTTCTGGGCTCGGATTAATTGTGGCGCTTACCTGCCCAAGGCCAGTACAGGTGGTAGGAGGGACAACGGACACAGAACCAAGCGATACACTACTGGTTGGGCCCGGGATGATAAAGTCTAAGGAGTCGCGGCAGCCAAATTCTAGGCTTTTAACCATTAGGCGGTATCTTCCTGGCAGCGCATTGAGTGTGGCAAAAGTATCCGGTGAGGCCAGGATTGTGCCCGTGGCCAAATTGCGCCAACGATATTGCAAAGAGGACAATCCAAAAATACTTGCCTGCGCCTGGCCGAGGCCACCGCAACTAACGGCTGCAGTAACCAGCGGATTTTGGAAAACTAACGAGTCGGGTGAGGGTGCCGGATCTACAAATATGGAGTCCTTAAATCCGGTCATCAAGTCACGCGAAACGAGTAAAAAACGACTTATGGTGGGGAAAACAAACTGACCATCTCTTAAAGGCAGGCTGGGCGTTCGACTTGGTAACTCTAGCCAAGTAAACGAAACGGGGCCTATATAGCCAGTTACTGATGGAATGGCATATCCTAAATCAGAGCAATAGGTACCAGGGATGACTTGCGCTTGTAATGATATCGATGGGCAGAGGGTGTCTGCCCTCATGGTGTCTCGCAACGGAAGGTAGGTGCCTGCATTCCACCATGTATTGATGGCACGATTGTCGCCAAAACCATTAGGGAAACTATGGCAGGCCCCAAGGCATCCTGTGAGGTTTGAGGTGCCCCCCGGAAACGGGGTGTCGTCCCAGAAAACGCGCAAGTTTCCTTGTAGTGGCCTTACTAGCGACACAATCCAGCCTCTGGGGTTATTCTCAACATCTACTAATGGTAGGTGAGTTTGCCCACGTAATACCGTTATTTCAATAGGAATCGGTTGGGACCCCACTATATATATAGCACCTAGGCCGTCCGTCCCATCCCAGGGTATAAGGTTGACCCCTGTTTGTAAGGCAACCAACAAAATTCTGTCGCTAGTGCCAGCTTGGTATCCGGGTACCCCATTCAAATCAAGCAGGACTTCTGCTTCTTGCCCTTTATTGACAGCAAGTCGGATAAAATAACCTCTTCCGGCGCAGAATATTAGCTTGGGGGCCTCAACCAACCTAATCGGGCCACGGCCGCTAGGCCAAAGTGTGGAGTCTGGGTTTTGCAAAAAGACAGGGTACTCAGGGTTGATCCCAGCACGACTTTGGCTAGTCGATTGCCGATTAACCAAGGGATTACTACTCAGACCTAAGCCCCGACCATTGGCCGCCAAAAAGTAGTTGAAGGGTTCCATTCCGTTAAACTCAATGCGTGTAACGACACTATCTGCCGAATAGATATAGGCTTGAGCTTGTGTAGGTCGGTTAAATCCTCCGACTGAAAGGCTCCAACGTCGGGACCAAAGACGTCCTGTTTGTTCGGCATTGGTAACCGCATTGACCACAGTAACGTCAAAATGAGCGATGTTGAATGTGCCCCGAGGTAGCAGGGAGTCACCTGACAACTCAAGATAATAGTCGCCCACTTCAGTGGGCATAAAAACTAAACCCGAGGTATATCCCCCTGGTCCTAATACATCAGGAAAGCTTTGACTGGTGGATGAAATAAAGCCAGCTTGCCCTATTGTCTCAGGGGTCCGTCGTGTGGGTTGGACGACTTGTCCACGCGCATTTCTGATCCTGAAATAGGCGCGTCGGACCACACCATTAAACTCGTCGTTATTTCGGGCCACCCCAAAGCCAAGATATACACGCTCTTGCAGTGTTTTTACCCGGAAAAACAATCGGCTATTGGTGTCACGACTATCAAAAGCAGCAAAACCCTGTAGGCCAAACAGTACCCTAGTTTCTACACCTAGCCTAGTTAGCTGTCTACTACCTTCTGCTCTTGCCTGACGGTTGCATCCTATCCATAACAACAGTATAGCTAGGCTAATTTGTAGCCAAGCAGTTACCCTTCTTTCCATAGCTGTTCATGATCCGTCAAACCTAAAATTGTAGGCTAACGACCGTACTGCAATAGTATAGGCGGGAGTAGCATCTCAAAAACGAAAGTGGTCCAGAAACCTGTTGTAGTCAGCTATCCGGACTTGTAAAGGCCCATTTACGGTCGATTTTGTGCTTGATATGCGCCAGGACTTAGCCCCGTAATGGACTTGAATTGGTTGAAAAAGGTTGACCTAGAAGCAAACCCTGCCATCTGACCAAAGCCTTCCATACTGATGTGTTTGTTCTTTGTATCCATCATCATCTCTTTTGCTTTTTCTACTCTAAACGAGTTGATGTAGGCCGAGAAGTTTTTACCGTGCACCTCTTGTATCATTCGGCTCAGGAGGCGTTGCGTCATGTTGCAGGCGTCTGCCAGCCTGGCTAAATTGAGGTCGGGATCACGATATAAACCTGCGCCCATTACTTGCTCAAGGGTTTGGATTTTATCTCCCCAATCACCAGGCTGCTCCATGCTTTGTTTGTCATCAACTGCCTGATTCGCTTCGGGTTGGACAAGCACCCAGTCCGGACCATTGTTAGCGTAGCGATAGCTTGCTAAGCTAAACCAGTACACAAACGCAAGGTGAAGCGCTGCGCCAAAGACAACAAAAAAGTCATAATACACCCTAAGGACGACAAACAAGGAGATAAAAAGTTCTAAGCTGTATAGCAGCACTTGCAGCAGGGCAACCTGAGCCAACCAGGTTAATAAATGCGGATCGGGCGTGCTAAAGAAGCCTCTTACCCAATGATTGTGGCGCCTTACTAAACGAATGACAGCCAAAGAATATCCTACATTGTAAAGGGCTAGGACCACCGCAAAGCTTAGGGCCCAAACAGAAAGGTCACCGGATTTAGAAAAGGAAGCAAAAGTCGGATCAGGGAGCAATGTCAATACAGTCATTTGCCCAAACTCAAGCGCAGGAACCACCAAATGTGGACGCACCTCTTTCCAGACTATTGGCTTAACTAGGCTACGAGCATAGAGGTAAAAACCAGGAAGGGCAGCGAAATAAAATCCGATGGGCCAGTAAGGCATCCGTGGGTAGGCTGCTAAAATGGGAGTTGCGCGGATAAACCATGCCAAGGCCGGTAGGCTATATAAACCCAGAAAAACACTAAGCCAGGTAGTATGGAGTCGCTGTCTTAATCGCCAAAAAATGACCGCAAACACCAAGGCCTGAAATGCTA
Source organism: Cytophagaceae bacterium (assembly GCA_947464365.1). Taxonomy (GTDB): domain Bacteria; phylum Bacteroidota; class Bacteroidia; order Cytophagales; family Flexibacteraceae; genus CANHWS01. The sequence continues at coordinate 3,885 of CANHWS010000032.1, forward strand.
CCATGGTGTAGATCAGTGATGACCAGTCAAGGGAAGTTTTCACTAGGTAGCGTAGAGGAATATTGACCCTGCAAGCTACACAAATCGAGGTAAGGCCAGAAATTGGGGGCTAACAAGGCGTACTATCCTTTGTCTTTAGGCATGCGTGTTTTAGGTGCATGACGGTGGCACGAACCACCTTTGTTAGGGGTAGAAAAACCTGGTTATCTGATGTGATTTGAGTCCTCAAGAGCCGGCTTAACTAAGGGTCAGCTATAGCCGGTTATCTACGCAATCGAGGCCATGCTTTGGCAATCTGGTGCCTGAACCGAAGCTTGCAAACCGCCTAGCCTTAGGGCCGTTTGCTTGGGTCTGGTTCTTCTGCCCTTAGGTCATAATTGACGGTCAAATATCGACGTAGAGGTATGATATGATCTCATAAAATTATCATCAAATTTTCGGCATCATGTGCCCTGTTTGCTAGGCCATACTTTTGTGATATATGTCTGATAGTCAACTGTATATGTAAGCCTATATCATATTTATATCATACCTTAGCCTATGATATTGACACCTCAAGTTTTGACCTGCCCGTGGTAGTTGAAAATAGGGTGATAAGTAATTGTACTTAATGGTGGTACCTTTGTAGAATCAGGCTGACTTCGCCATTTGGCAGGCCAGAGACCAAGCCACTATTCTCGACGCTTAAATACAAATACGCCCATCGGCACCAGATCCAGACTTTGAGAACGAATTTATTATCAGCTTTTTACCTCGCAATACGTCAGATGGCCCTTCCTAGGATTGGGTTTTGGGGCTTAGTTTGCTTTGCCTTGTGGGTTATGGTGCCTACCGCACAAGCTGAAGACCTATTTAAGGGGATGAGCCGTGCCACTGCCATCCAGCAGATTGATAGCCTTAGGCGACAAACCCAGAACCCCAATCTTGATCTAAGAATAGAGGCACTTAGAGCCATCGGCCAGCGACATGAGATCATGGGTCATAATGACAGTGCCCTCCATTATTTTAGCACCATTTTTCTGTCCTCTAAAGAGCGAGGGGTCCTGTCTAAACGTACTGTACTAGCTGCGCTGGACTATGCCCGTATCCTGAAGCGGGTTGGTTTGTACCGGCAGATGGTGGACCTCTTGGACGGGTTGCCCGAAGAACGCTTAGGCCTTCAGGACTATGAGATCCGGCTACAGCGTTTATATTTCCTAATCAGCGGTTGCCTTAATGTCGGTGAGCTGGTGCGGGCTCATGAGACCTGGGAACACGCCCATAAAGTCCTGCTAGAGCACCCTATCAAAAGCTATGATCCGCAACTGACCTACCTCAGGGGGCAGATTTTGGGTGTGGTCCAATACAACGAGGACATTTGTGCCACTTTTGCCAAAGCTGAACTCCAAAGCCGAACGGTGGATCAGCTAGACCCCATTACTCGCATCAATTATCTCCTATGCGTGGCAGGTTGCAAACTCTATGCCGTCCAACCTCAGGAGCGCGACAGCATCATTGCGCTGGCTACCGGGATTGTCAATACTCGCTTGGACCCAAGTCTGGAGGTGGATATCCTGGAGCTGCAATACCGAACCTTGGTGCATGAGCGGGACATGAATGCCGCCTATCAGACAGCCATCATGATGCGCAACTTGGCTCATAAACATCACCTAGTCCACTTCAAGGGATTGGCCTTTATGTACATGAGCCGCAATGATCTGCTTTCGGAGGCCGTCAAAGCCGATTTGCTAGATAGTGCGCTTGCATACTTTAGAGTTAGCAACAACGCCAGCTGTCTCAAGTTAGCCTTGGGGGAGCGGATGTATTACAACAACAAAAACAAGGACCTTGTCGCTTTCACGATGGCCCACAAGGACGAGTACATCAAGCTAGTGGAGCAGTGGGTAGATCAGAAAGCAAATGTTGAGCAGGCCTTCTTGCGCCATGATCTTGAGATCGAAAAGGCGAAAACACAAGACCAAATTTCGGTGTCTGATCGCCTTTGGTGGACGATAATAGGTTTGGTTGTAATTATAGCTGGGATATTGGGTTTGGTCTTGCGCTCTCGGCTCAAACTCTCGAAGGCACTTGTCCGCACCAACGAGCTTACAGATCTGTATAACGAAACTGTCGAGCGGGTCATCGTCTTGCAAGAAGAGGTGGTCGAGCTCCGGACCAATACCATCATTGCCCACCAAGAGATCGAGACGGCTGGACTCAAACAGGAGCTGGAGGAGGTCAAATCGGTGTCCGAGATGCGGGAGATGTTATTGCAAGAAATCGAGTCCACCCTCAAGGCATCGCCCATTTGGGCAGCAAGTTTTGATAAAGTCAAACAATCCTTGGACACTGACCTAGCTGACAGCAAGGGCTGGACCAACCTCATGACCTTATTTGAGGGCCAAAAGCCGCAATTCGTCAAGAAGTTGATGAAACAAGCCCCTGATCTCAGCCCGCTGGATCAAAAGATATGTGCTTTCTTGGTGCTGGACCTTAACACCCGCACCATTGCCCAGATGCTCAACATCACGGAAGCGAGCTTGCTGAACCGCCGGTCTGCCATCCGGAAAAAGCTAGGTCTCCCTCGCAACGCAGAGCTCCAGACCTATTTGCAGCGGCTCTAATTGGGCCCTTGTTGGTATGGTATGGGCCCTTAGCTTGCTTTGCTTCCTTTCTTGACCTCATCCATTAGGTCTTGTAGGTAGTCCAGCTGGACTTCTTGAATCTCTAACAGCTTTTTGTTGTGGTGGACCAAGAGGTGGTCAATTTTCTCACTCAATAGTTTGATTTCCAGCTCCGCCTTAAGGTTGATGTGGTAGTCATGTTCAGCACGGTCACGGTCCTTTTCTTCCTGTCGGTTCTGGCTCATCATGATGATGGGAGCCTGGATGGCAGCTAGGCAAGATAAAATCAGGTTTAACAAGATGAAGGGGTAGGGGTCAAACACCTTGTCACTGGCCAGAATCACTATGTTTATGATCATCCATACTAGTATGAATGTAAAAAAGCAGATGATAAAGGTCCAGCTACCACCAAACGTGGCGATCTTGTCTGCCATGCGTTGGCCTAAGGTCAGGTTGGTGGCCTCCGTTTGTGCCGGCACTTTGTTGACTTGGTTCACATTGTCGCCAATAATATCCATCATGCCATGATCTAGCTGATTGAGGTCACCTTGCTCTTTGGCCAACACCGTCTTGAGGTAAAGCCTGCGGTACTGATTCAGTTCTTCGATCGAGATATAATCTTCTGCGCTAAAGGCTGGGTTACTAGCCTTAATCAGGTCGAAAATGGGCGCTCTGATTTCGCTTGCAGCAATGGCTTCAGCGTTTTTGATGGCTTTTTTGCTAATGGGGCTGGTGTGCATGGTCGTCCTAGGGCGGTGGAGAAAAGTCATAGTGGCTTTCTACCAGCGAAATAGGCAATAACCTTACCACAGCTCGGAAACTCAACCAAGCGCTAGTCCTGATGGCACCATTTAGTCTAAAACAAGCAATGAGGCCCGCTTTAGTATCCAGACTGCACTAACCTCTTTTTGGTATGGCTTCCCCATGCGGGTCTAGGTCTGGGAAGTTGAGCAGTTGCTCTAGGCGGGCCTCCAGCTCAGGCGTCAGGATGTGCTCGACGGTTTCGGCGTCGTCATGGACGTGGTCGGGGGCTAGGTTAAGCTCCGTTGTGAGGTAGAGCTCCCATAGCCGATGAAGCCGAACGATGCGCCTGCCCTGATTGGTTCCTTCCGGCGTCAGGATCCAGCCTAAGTCACTACTGCCAGCAGCGGGGCTCAACAGCTTGTCAGCCACCATTTGCCGCAACATTTTGTCCAGCGGTTTGCCACTAAAAGAGCGGCGATCTAGCAGGGTCTGGAGCGATCGGGGGGTATCAAAACGGCCATCTGTTTCTGCCAGCTGGTAGAAGGCCTTCAGGATATTCTCGCGCAGGATCCGGATTTGATGGCGCCGTTGCAATCGAAACTCGGCAATCACCCCACGCCGAGGTGCAAACAAAATGCTCAGGATCGCGATTAGGGTGATTAGCAGGACCATACATGGGCCAGTTGGCAAACCAGGTGCAAGGTAGGACACCATCGCACCACCAGCACCTGATACGAGCCCAAAGGTGGCAGCCAGCACCAACATCACAGGCAGGCTATGGGTCCAGTAGCGGGCTGCAGCGGCTGGGGTGATCAGCATGGCGGCCATCAGCACAACACCCACTGCCTGGATGCCCACCACGACGGCTAGCACGGTCATCGAGCTCAGGATGATTTCGTACAGCACCACAGGCATACCTAGGCTTTGGGCATATTGCCGGTCAAAACTCAGTAGGGTGAACTCCTTCATCAGCAACAATACCATCAGGATCAGCGCCACTGCCAACGAGCCAAAAACATAGACATCTACCCCAATCAGGGCAGCCGCTTTGCCGAACAAAAACTTGTCCAAACCACTCTGGGCCGCATTGCCACTCTGCTGGATATGGGTCATGAGCAAGATCCCAAAACCAAAAAAGACGGATAGCACCACCGCAATGGCCGTATCCTCCTTTAGTTTGGTGTTGGCCTTGAGCCAACTCACGACCATGATGCTGAGCCATCCCGTCACAAACGCACCGATCAACAAAACAACAGGGTTCTTGGTACCACCGATCATGAAAGCCAAACAGACACCCGGTAGGACGGCATGCGCAATGGCATCTGCCGCCAGGGTGGACTTGCGCAAGAAGGCAAAACAGCCCACCAACCCAGCCGAGATCGAGAGCAAGGCCGTTGCTCCGATCACCCAGACGACATTGGCCTGGCGGAATAACAATAGGTCAAGAAGGGTGGTCTGGAGGTCTTGTTCCATTGGGGGCGCAGGTGGTATTGGGGCCTGACTAGCTGATTGGGGGGTATTATTGTTCGCGCAGGGGGAAAGCTTGTTTGTGTAGCTGCTCGCCAACTTGAGCCAGCATCGTAAGGCGGCCGCCATACGTTTTCTGGAGGTTTTCTGGGGTCAGCACCTCGGCAGCGGGGCCGTAAGCTGCTAGGTGGAGGTTCAGCAGCATGACCCAGTCGAAGTAAGTGCCTGCAGTCTGGAGGTCATGGTGGACGGCCACGACGGTTTTGCCAGCGGCACGCATTTCGTGCAGGACGCTTACAATGGCTTGCTCTGTTGCGGCATCGACCCCGGCAAAAGGTTCGTCCAAGATGTAGAAATCTGCTTTTTGGGCGAGGGCACGGGCCAAGAATACCCGTTGTTGTTGCCCACCGCTGAGCTGCGAGATCTGGCGTTTGGCAAAGGCCCCCATGCCCACTTGTTCGAGGCTCTGTGTCACGATGGCACGGTCTGCAGCACCAGGGCGCCGAAACACGCCGAGTTTACCATACCGCCCCATCATTACAACATCCTGCACCGAGGCCGGGAAGTCCCAGTCCACCGACTCGCGTTGGGGCACGTAGGCAATGCGACCCCTGACTGCTTCTAAGGGTTGGCCAAATAGCCGCACATAACCGCTCGATAGTGGCAACAGCCCCATGATGGATTTCAGCAAGGTGCTTTTGCCTGCGCCATTAGGCCCAATGATGGCTGCCATTACCCCTTCGGGCAAGGACAGATCGATATCCCAGAGCACGGGTTTGCGGTTGTAGCTCACGGTTACATCATGGACTTCGAGTGCGATCATGGTCTGGCTGGCTTTGAAGAGATGGATAGTGGATTATCGAAGTGCGGTAATGATGGCATTGGTATTGGCCCGTACCATGCCTACGTAGGTGCCAGCGGGAGTCCCTGCCTCGCCCAATGCATCCGAATAGAGCGAAGGGCCTAGGTTCAGTTGCCAACCCTTGCTTTTGCAGCCTGCCACGACGGCATCAATGGCTTTTTGCGGCACCGAGGTTTCGATAAAGACCGACTTAAGCTTTCGTTGCACCACAAAGTTGACCAAGGAGGTGAGGTCCTGCAGGCCATACTCCGCCTGTGTGCTGATGCCTTGCAGTCCACGGACTTCGACCCCGTAGGCACGGCCATAATAGCCAAAGGCGTCATGGGCGGTAACCAAAATGCGGTTTTCTGCGGGCATAGACTGCCAGCTGGCCCTCACCCATTGGTCTAGGCTGTCTAACTCGGCGCAATAGGTCTTGGTCCGCCCTAAGTAGTAATCTGCATTGACGGTGTCTTGTTCGGCAAGGGTCTGGCCGATGTGTAGCACGGCCTCACGCCAGAGCATAACGTCAAACCAGATATGCGGGTCGTAAGTGTTCTCAAATCCCTCGATCTGGCGCAGGCGATAGGGGGCGATGCCATCGCTAAGGGCCACGACAGGTTTGTGGTCCGCTAGGTTGTGGAGCACTTCGCCCATTTTGCCTTCCAGATGCAGGCCATTGTAGAAGATGAGGTTAGCATCGCTGAGTTTGCTGACATCTTGCTGGGATGCCTTGTAGAGGTGCGGATCGACCCCGGGGCCCATCAGCACACTCGGCACGATGCGGTTGCCCCCGATGTAAGAGACGGCATCGGCAATGATGCCTGTGGTGCTTAGGACTTTGAGTTTTTGCCCCTCGGCACGCTCACCACCCGGTTGGTAGCGGCAGCTGGATAGCAACACCAATCCAGCAAGCAAGGCCATCATGATAGACCCAATCGCCTTTTGGCAATGGTAAAATCTAGAGCTGGGCTTGGCTTGTGCGTTAGTGAATGCCATAGTTAGAGGCAATATTTTTGATGCCCGAAATAAATTTTTAGGCGCACCAAAATTACAACGATCAACCCTGACTTGCAAACATAATTATGTGATAGGACGCCGACCAGTTATGCCACTCTCGATGTTGAATAGACAGTGTCTAATTGGTCTGTTAAAGGATGCCCCAAACCAGGCGCATACGGCCTCTAAAGTCAGCTTCTTGGTGATAGGTCACGAATCCTGCCTGTTGCAGCAAGGCCATTACTTCGGCGCAATAGCGTTCGTTACACTCCAGCCAAAGGCTGCCTCCAGGCACCAGCAGGTTTTGCGCATGGCGGACGATGTGGCGATAGAACAAGAGGGGATCCTCTTCTGGCACAAATAGGGCCACCTTTGGCTCATGGTCCAGTACATTGCTAGCCATTTCGGCAGCCTCCGAAGGTAGGACGTAGGGTGGATTGCTGATGATCAGCGTCAACGAAGCAGGGGCAGCGATTGGCTCTTCAGTTAGGGCATCATGGCTCTGGATACTGATGTCGGCAGATAGCAATGCCGCATTGGCCTTAGCGATCTCGAGTGCCTTTTCGTCAAAGTCAGTGGCCAAGACGGTAAGCTGGGGAAACCGATGTTTGAGCGCAATCGGGATACAGCCTGACCCCGTACAGATGTCCAGCACTTTGATGGTAGTCGGGTCAAATCCTTTGTCCTTCCGGAGCAGGTCCATCAGCCGATTGTTGAGCCAGAGAGCAGCCTGTGTCACAATCTCTTCGGTTTCGGGCCTCGGTATCAAAACACCCGGCCTGACAGGTATCCTGAGGTCATCGAATGGCGCCCAGCCCAGAACGTATTGCCAAGGTTTTCCGGTGCGCAGTTCTGATATCCAGTTAGCCAACTGTGACTCCTGCGACGGGTCTATCTGGAGCGTGCGGTCTGCCAGCAGCGATGCCGAAGATTGTCCTGTGAGTTCTTCGAGCAAGATTTTGGCCAAATAGCCAGCCTCCTGGGCCTCGAATTGGGCCTTTGTATCATTGGCCATGAGCTCATTTGCAATGGTTTCGATCAGCTTACGGTACGGCATGGTATTAGGCAAGGTTTGGTGTTGGTAGTTTCAATAGGTGGAGCATTGGTCCAGATTGCTGCGATCAATCCGGTCAATTGTCGCCACCTGTATTATTTGCTGGCTTCAGGATGAAGTAAGGCTTTCATCCGCTCGACACTCTGGAGGGCACGTGGTCCAGGGCGGGTGCTGATGTCGGCATCCAGTTTGTAGCATTGGTTTTTGCGGTAGGCCTTGATGGACCTAAGCTCGGGGTAGAAGTTGAAGAAACTACTGTCAAGCGAACGCATATCCCCACCAAAGATAACATCTGGGTTGAGTTTCAGGACATACTCGCGGGTGAGCTCGGGATAGGCCTTGGCAAATCGTTCGGTGATGGCATTGGCCCCACCAGCAAGGCGCAGTTGGTCGGTCATCATAGTTTCGCGGCCCCAGGCATAGATGGGTTTGTCGCTCACCAAGCTCAGTACGCGTGGTGTACTGCCTTCGCCATTGAGAGCGATTTCGTAGGTCTGCTGCACACGCCTCAAGCTGTCCGAAACCAGCCTAGCTCGCCTTTTATGACCAGTCAAGACCCCAATAGTGTCCATCGCTGCCCAAATATCCGCTAGGCGATCATACTTAAAAAAGTAGCACGAGATCTTGAGTCGCTCTAGCTGGGCCGCCGTCTCGAACGATACGATACCCTCTTCGGCAAGTACCAGTTCTGGTTTCAGCAAGATGATGCGCTCAAAGTCCACAGGATAGGTATTGACCTTAGGTTTGTTGGCTACCTTATCTGGTGGATAGTTGCAGGCATGGCTAACCCCGACGATCTCCGAGTCGGGCACGAGGGCGAAAAGCATTTCGGTCAGGGCGGCGCTAAGGGCCATAATGCGCAACGGTTGGCGACCAGGGATTACTTCGCCTGCTTTTTCAGATTCTTCAGGCACAAAGCGAAGCTCTAGTTTGCGGCCTAGCTTATCTATGACTTGGCGTGTGCTACTACCAGCAGGCTGATCTTGTGCACGGTATTGGCAGCCTACCATCAATAGGGTCAATCCGATGGCACCGATGGACCAGGACCAGCTCAAGTGGGATTTGGTCTGGATGGACGACCATAATTGCTGCAAAATTTGCGGTGCTTTGGTGTCCTTGGCTTTCTGTGGTGTTGTCATGTCTGAATTTGGTAAGTGGAGGTTGGTAGGAGCCATGCTGAAGGCAACCATCAACCGTTGGGCTGCCTTGCTAGAATGCGGGGACAATATACATCCTGGGGCAAAACAAAAGCCCCTGCACTGGTGCAAGGGCTTCTATAGAATCAGTCCGACAGATCATTGCCTCAGCTGGAGGCAGGGCCTTTTGGTACTAAAAATCTTCATCAATCGAGAAGGCCTTGGTTGTTTCGACAACTTGGCCATTGACCCCAGCCTTGCGGTATTCGCCGACACGTTTTTCGAAGAAGTTGGTTTTGCCTTGCAGCGAAATCATCTCCATGAAGTCAAACGGATTGGTGCTGTTGTAGTGTTTTGCATAACCTAGGGACTGCAACAAGCGGTCAGCTACAAACTCGATGTACTGTGCCATCAGTTTGGAGTTCATCCCGATCAGGTTCACTGGCAGGGCATCGATCACGAACTCTTGTTCGATTGCGACAGCATCCAGGATAATCTCCAACACGCGCTCTGGGCTGAGTTTGTTGTTGAGGTAGTTAGTGTAGAGCAAGCAGGCAAAGTCGCAGTGTAGGCCTTCGTCCCGGCTGATAAGCTCGTTGCTGAAGCTGAGGCCAGGCATCAGGCCGCGTTTCTTGAGCCAGAAGATGCTACAGAAAGATCCGCTGAAGAAGATACCTTCCACGGCAGCGAAAGCTACTAGGCGCTCGGCAAAGTTTTCGCTGTTGATCCACTTGATGGCCCATTCGCCTTTGCGGCCTACTGCTGGCACGGTCTCGAGCGCATTAAAGAGGTGGTCCTTTTCTTTCGGATCCTTGATGTAGGTATCGATCAGGAGGGAGTAGGTCTCGCTATGGATGTTCTCCATCATGATCTGGAAGCCGTAGAAACACTTGGCTTCGCTGTGCTGAACCTCATGAAGGAAGTTAACAGCAAGGTTCTCGTTCACGATTCCGTCAGATGCAGCGAAGAAAGCCAACACATGCGAGATGAAGTGACGCTCTCCGTCATTGAGGTTCTCCCAATGGATCAGGTCTTGGGATAGGTCGATCTCTTCGGCAGTCCAGAAGCTAGCTTCAGCCTGTTTGTACATCTGCCAGATGTCATTGTGCTGGATGGGAAACAGGACAAAACGGTTTTTGTTTTCGGACAAAAGCGGCTCGGAGTGTAGCGTTAAGGTCTCGGCAGCTGACATGGGGCGAGGTGATGGTGATAAAGGCGATGTTGCGATATGGCTATTCTGACTATCAGTCAGTTAGGTCGTTATAAGATCAGGTAGGGTGGCTGAAGCCTCGGTGCATTACTTGGCTCAGCACCTACAAACTTCAGGAAAAAAACAACCCGTCTCACGTTAAGGTTTTATGTAATGCAAAAAAAGTCTGGTCAATCGGCCGAATAAGGCTCTGGCATTACTGTAGGCGGTTTACCTTGTGGATTATTTTAGTTTAGACCATGTCTGTGGACTCCGTATGACAATTACCTATCCATCCCGGACGTATTGGCTGCGTGCAGTTGCAATATTTTTCGGAATGCTAACATTGGGTTGGCTGGCCTTGGCTGGCTTTGACGGTACGCTAAAGGCGGAGGATAGCCCATGGTTCAAATCCGCCAAACTATCTGCCACGATGGCGGCTTTCAGCTGGTGCCTTGGTGCCTACCTGAGCTATTTGCCTTTTTATCAGCAACGGCTGACGGCTAGTGTGCTGGCTACCCTCGCCCTGCTGACCTCTGGTGGTGTATTTGTCTGGATGGTGGCAAGGCAAGTATTGCTGGATGCTGTGCTGCCCCCGATTGTCTATGACCATACGGGGTTGATGCTCTACTACGTCAACAAGGGGGCTGTAATGCTGTTACTGGCTGTGGTGGCCTACCTCCTCTGGCAGCTTAACCGGACGGACCGCCGCAAACTATCATTGCCCTACTTATTTGGCATCAGATCTGGCCTAGCGCTTTTCTTGGCCAGTGGGCTGATGGGGCTTTTGGTCGGGCGAGGTACGCAAGGGCCTTATCCACCCTATACTTATGGCTTTGAGGGATTCCCTTTCTTCAACTGGCGTGTGCTGGACCTCAAGCTGCGAGGGATTTACTTCTTGGCCTCTCATGCGATTATCTATCTGCCGATTGTTGGCAATCTGCTAGGCCGTATCCAGGACCACAAGTATGTGCCGATGTCAACGGGGTTTATAGCGGTCCTATCGATCATGCTGCTGATTTTGCTGGCGGTGGGCTGGGTGGCGCAGGTAACAGGTAGGGCGGTGATTTGATTGACTTCATAGATCATATCGATGGGTTTACTGGTCTTGCCATCCCTATGCACCTTTGATGGTATAGACAGAATTGATAGTTAGTTGGTGGCCATGGTCCGGACCTATGTTGTTACCTTGCGGCGTCAATGCTCTATCTCTGATGCGGGTACCCCGCGTTATTGAGCATGTCAAGATCGGATTACTTCTGTCAGATATTTATTGTTAGGCCGACTAATTGGGACGTCAGGAGTCTCGAAAGTCAATTTCGCATGGTTTAGGATTTTCCACCATGACCACCTTAAAACGAAACATGAACTCATTCAATCGTATTCTTGCCGCCTCCGTCTTGATCAGCTCGGCTTGGCTTTATACCAGCTGTGGCGACAAACATGAGGCACCTAGCCGTGACCAGTACCAGATAGTCGGCACGGTGACCAATGCCAAAGCAGACGGCAAAATCAAACTTTTGCGGATTGCAGGCACCAGCCTAGTGGTATTTGACTCGACGACAACTGACAAGGATGGCAAGTTTACACTCCGTGGCAAGCTGCCAGAGGCAACACCGGCCTACTTCTTGATCGACGCCTACGAAACCCAGCAGGCCCTAGTGGTGCTGGATAGCGCCTCGGACGTCACAGCAGTGCTAGACGGCAAAGACCCACAAGGCAAGGCGGAGCTCAAGGGCTCAAAGCTGATTGATAGCCATAATGAAGTCTTGGCCATCAGGGAGTGGTTTGACAACGCCCAATCGGCTGTCAACGAGACTTTTGCCAACAACAAAGAGAAAATGGGCATTAAGTCCTTCAGCGATAGCTTGGCTGATGTTGCCCAGCAGACGGATAAAGAGCTTGCTACAAGAGTCAAAGCCCAGATTACGAAGATGGGACCATCTGTCGTGAGTCTGTTTGCGGCGGGCATGCTAAACCCTGAGCGTGATTTTAGCTTTATGGACAGCCTAGCCCGCAGCTTTAAGGTGGCCAAACTAGGCGATTTGCAAGGGGTTGCTTCCTTCGTGGAGAACTTAGAGCGGATCAGCAAGGTGCGCGAAGGTGCGATGGCTCCTGCCCTCGAGCTCCCGAAAGCAGATGGCTCAATGATGTCTTTGGCTAGCCTCAAGGGTCAAGTTGTATTGGTGGACTTCTGGGCCAGCTGGTGTGGACCTTGTCGCCGTGCTAACCCTGATGTTGTCAAACTATATAACGCCAATAAGGCCAAAGGCTTTACAGTATTTGGCGTCTCGCTAGACGAGGACCGTGACAAATGGCTAGAGGCGATCAAAAAAGATGGCCTGACTTGGCACCATGTCTCGGATCTTAAACGTTGGCAAAGCCCAGTTGCGGTGACATGGCAGGTTGCTAGCATTCCATCCACCTTCTTGCTGGACAAAACTGGCAAAATCGTGGGTCGTAATCTCCATGGCCCCGAGCTGGAAGCCAAGGTGCAGGAGTTGCTGAAACAATAACCCATCTCCCTGATCTCATGCCACCTATTGGCTTGCGTCCTCTTGACAAAGGGGGTACTGAGATACTAGTTTTGCATTTTGATCGTTGACCATACAACCTTTGGGTTTGTTTGTCTGTCATTGCCTCGGAGTCTCGGTGTCATTGATCTGACAGCATTGGTCCAATAGTACTGCTAGCCTCTGCGCCCATCCCATACGTCGGGGGGGGTGCTTATCTGGCAAAAAACATGTAAAATTGCAGTTGCATTCCACGGTCTGGTGGCCAAAACCATCTAGGCTGATTATCAACACTACTTGTTCAGCACAACTCAACCACGCGCTATGCGAAAGCGTTACTTGGCCCTCCTAGTGGCCACCAGTACCATCCTGACACTCCCTCTGGCTGCCCAGCCTAAGCGCAAAGCGGTCACCAAACCAGGCAAAGCAACCACCGTTGCCGCCCCAGCACCTAAGCCAGTTTTGGCTGATGCCCCTATCATTATGTTGGGGAAAGCCATGGTGCCGAGCAGTGAGTTCGCCTACGTGTACAAAAAAAACAACGAAAAGGCCTCTGACGCTTACACCGAAAAGTCGGTTCGCGAGTACCTAGAGCTCTATGCCAATTTCAAGCTTAAGGTGATGGATGCCCAGCGCCTTGGCGAGGATACTCTCACTAGCTACGTTAAAGAGCTAGAGACCTATCGCAAACAATTGGCGCAGCCTTATTTGACTGAAAAGTCTGTCACCGACAAACTCATCAAGGAAGCCTTTGCTCGCCAAAACGAGGAGGTCAACGCCAGCCATATCCTCATCACTTGCGGCCCTGATGCCGACCGTCAGGATACCCTGAAGGCCTATAATAAGGCGATGGATCTGCGCAAACGTGTCCTTGCTGGCGAGAGCTTCGAGGCCCTTGCCAAAGCCAATAGCAATGACCCATCTGCCAAAGAAAACAATGGCAAACTGGGCTACTTCACTAGCCTCCAGATGGTTTATCCGTTTGAGGATGCGGCCTACAAACTAGGTGTCGGTAAGGTGAGTATGCCTGTCCGTACCCGTTTTGGTTACCACTTGATCAAGGTCAATGATCGCCGTACTAGCCGTGGACAGGTCAAAGTGGCCCATATCATGATCCAGTCGCGCGAAGGCATGACGGAAACCGAAAGCCAAGAAGCCGCCAAAAAAATCAACGAGATCCATGATCGCCTAGTGAAAGGTGAGGACTGGAAAACGCTTTGCAGTCAGTTTTCGGACGATGCCAATAGCAAAGAAAAAGGTGGTGAGTTGCCGCCGTTCGGCACTGGCCAGCTGATCCCTGAGTTTGAGGATGTGGCCTTTGGCCTCAGCAAACCAGGCGAGTTTAGCAAACCGTTCCAGACCTCGTTTGGCTGGCACGTCGTCAAATTCATCGAGCGCATCAAGGCCAAAACATACGAAGAAGCCGAGCCTGACCTCAAACAACGTGTGAGCCGTGATAGCCGCTCTGAGCTTAACCAAACTGTTTTCTTGGCCAAGATCCGGAAGGAAAACAACTTGGTCGAGTTCCCTGCCATCCTGAAACTGGCCCAAGCCAAAGCCGATACCAACTTGGTTAGCGGTAACTTCAAAGCCGATAAGGCTGATAAGGACCTAGCTGCCAAAGTCATGTTCCGCATTCAGGACCAGAACTATAACGTTGGTCAGTTCTTCAGCTATGTAGTTGGGGCACAAGCCAAGAAGGAAAGCAATGACCCTGCCTTCGTCCTCGAGCAGTATTACAAGAACTTCGTCAACAAGTCCTTGCTCGAATATGAAGAAGCTCACCTCGAAGGCAAACATGAGGACTACCGTATGTTGCTGAAAGAGTACAAAGAAGGTATCCTGCTTTTCGCCCTGATGGACAAAAAAGTCTGGAGCAAGGCCCTAGAAGATACTGCTGGTCTGCGTACCTATTTCAACGCTAACCGTGGCAAATACCAATGGACCAAACGTGCCAAGGCCGTCGTCTATAATGCCGAAAACCAAAAGGTGCTGGACGAAGTCAAGACCAAATTGGCTGGCAAATACTTCAGCGTCAGCGAGCCTAAGCAAGAGCCTATGATGTTTGACAAAAACGCTGTTGCGCCTGTCAAAACCTCAGCCAATCGTTTACAGATGGTAGTCGATATGCTTAAGCGTGACCCAAGCCTCAAGGTAGAGATCGTAGGTCAGATCGACGCTAAAGAAAAATCAGGCCTAGGCCGCAAACGTGCCCTAGCCGTCATGGATTCCCTGATCCGTCGTGGCGTGAAGGGTGAGCAATTGGTCGCCGTAGATGCCGCCAAAACCCTCAGCACTGCCACCAAACCAGAGGACAACCAAAAGGTTACGTTCCGTGTGCTAGGCAGCAGCCCTAAGGCCCTCGAGCGTGTCATGAATGCCAATGGCCCATTGACCCTCAAGGTAACAGAAGGCATGTTCCAACAAGGTGAGAACGCCGACGTTGACAAAACCAAATGGACCCCAGGCGACTATCAGATCGAAGACAAAGGCCGCATCAGCTGGGTGCGTGTCTTGGCCATCGAGGCCCCACGTGCCAAAACCCTAGACGAAGCCCGTGGCCCTGCCGTCTCTGACTACCAAAACTACCTCGAGAAGGAGTGGGTCGATAGCCTACGCAAAGCTAGCCCAGTCTC
>CANHWS010000033.1 GCA_947464365.1 Cytophagaceae bacterium
GACTGAATCCACTAGGCACCCACGGTTGTTGCACTAAGCACGTAGAAAAAATTCTTATTGTCTACTAGTGGATTTTTAAACCTCAGAACTATTCTCAAGGGTATCATGCTAGGACTTTCAGAAAAAAAACCCTCCACATAACTTGGAGGGTTTCATCATCAGCTAATCTGATATAATACTAGTAGCGGTAGGCATCCCCTTTGTACGGGCCTTCAACAGGCACACCGATGTAGTCGGCTTGGTCTTGGGTCAGAACCTCAAGCTCCACACCGATTTTGGCGAGGTGCAACATGGCGACTTTTTCGTCCAGGGCCTTAGGCAATACATAAACCTTAGGCTCATAGTTTTCGCTATTCTCCCAAAGCTCCAGCTGAGCGATTGTTTGGTTAGTGAAGCTGTTGCTCATTACAAACGATGGGTGGCCAGTGGCGCAACCAAGGTTTACAAGGCGGCCTTCGGCCAATAACAAGATTTCTTTGTTGCCAACGGTGTAGAGGTCAACCAATGGTTTGATTTCGACTTTGGTATTGCCAAAGTTGTCATTAAGCCATGCGACGTCGATTTCGTTGTCAAAGTGACCAATGTTGCAGACGATAGCTTTGTCCTTCATGGCCTCGAAGTGGCGACCAACGATGATGTTTTTGTTGCCAGTTGCTGTGACGAAAATGTCACCGATTTTGGCAGCTTTGTCCATCGGCATCACTTGAAAACCTTCCATGGCTGCTTGCAGCGCACAGATCGGATCAATCTCGGTGATGATCACACGGGCACCAGCACCACGCAATGACTTAGCAGAGCCTTTGCCTACGTCGCCAAAACCAGCAACGACAGCAATTTTGCCTGCCATCATCACATCCGTAGCACGGCGGATGGCATCCACACAGCTCTCTTTGCAACCATATAGGTTGTCAAACTTGCTCTTGGTTACAGAGTCATTGATGTTGATCGCCGGGAGTGGCAAGGTGCCAGCCTTCATGCGGTCATATAGACGGAGGACACCAGTGGTAGTCTCTTCTGAGATACCACGAATTCCAGCCACGAGCTCAGGATAATGGTCCAAGACTAGGTTGGTAAGGTCACCACCATCGTCAAGAATCATGTTGAGTGGGTTGCGGTCTTCGCCAAAGAACAACGTTTGCTCAATGCACCAGTTGAACTCCTCTTCGTTCATACCCTTCCAGGCATAGACAGCGATACCAGCAGCAGCGATAGCAGCGGCAGCGTGGTCTTGTGTACTGAAGATGTTACAGCTGCTCCAGGTCACCTCGGCGCCAAGCTCGACTAGTGTCTCAATTAGGACAGCAGTCTGGATCGTCATATGGAGGCAGCCAGCAATACGAGCACCCTTGAGTGGCTTTTGTTTGCCATACTCTTCGCGCAGGGACATCAGGCCAGGCATCTCGGCCTCGGCTAGTTTGATTTCTTTGCGGCCCCAGTCGGCTAGGGACATGTCTTTTACCTTATAAGGCAAGTAGGTTGTTTCTACCATGGTGGTAATTACGGTTTCTCGTTTAACGGGCAATTTAACACAATTGTTGGCAGCCACCACGAAAATACAGGAAGACCGCGCTCAACGTCAAGGATTTGGCGCAAAAAAAATTATCCATTTAGGTCAGCTTCACCTCCTATCGCCCTTGTGGCCAGCTTGGGTTAGCCCTTTCAATTTGGCCCAATAAAAACTTAGGTCCGCCTGGTCCTAACTAAGCCTAAAACCAGATACGTTCTCCTGCCAGACTGTCATCCAGTGGGCTGTTGTGGATGGATCTTGTCAGACTTTGCCAATTTTGGTCGATATTACGTAACTTTGTATCCCAGCATTTATGTGTCTGGTGCGCTTTGCCACTTTGCCGAGCAATTGGCACAAGATGTGCATCCCTTCAATATCCAGAAGCGGGTATCGGCCATGATCCGGACCCCAATACCACTATGTTAGACAAGTTAGAAGCCATCCATAATCGTTTCGTAGAAGTTGGGCAGCTCTTGGTTGAGCCCGATGCGATGGCAGACATGAAACGTTTCAGCAAGCTGAGCAAGGAGTACAAGGACCTCGAGAAGATCGAAACCCAGTACCAAGCTTACGACAGCCTCCTGAGCAATATCGAAAGCGCCCGTGAGGTGCTAGAGACCGAAAAGGACCAAGATTTCCGCGAAATGGCCAAGGCTGAGCTGGAAGAACTCAACCCTAAGCGCGAAGAGCTAGAGCTCATTATCCGTGATCTACTTATCCCTAAGGACCCGAACGACTCCAAAAACGTCGTGCTCGAGATCCGCGCCGGTGCTGGTGGTGACGAAGCCTCCATCTTTGCAGGTGACCTCTACCGGATGTACCAACGCTTTGCCGAGAAAAAAGGCTGGAAAATGGAGCTATTGGACTACACCGATGGCACCAGTGGCGGTTTCAAAGAGATCGTTTGCAGCGTAAGCGGCGAGGATGTCTATGGCAAAATGAAGTGGGAAAGTGGAGTCCACCGGGTGCAACGTGTCCCAGCGACCGAAACCGCTGGCCGGATCCATACCTCCGCTTCCAGCGTTGTTGTCCTCCCTGAAGCCGAAGAGGTGGACGTGGACCTCAACATGAACGATATCAGGAAGGACACCTTCTGTAGCTCTGGCCCCGGCGGACAGTCCGTCAACACCACCTATAGTGCCATTCGCTTGACTCACATCCCGACAGGTGTAGTCGTCCAGTGCCAAGATGAAAAGAGTCAGATCAAAAACTTCGAGAAGGCCCTCAAGGTACTCCGTAGCCGCATCTACGAAAAAGAGCTAGAGAAACACAACAACGAAATCGGTGCCCAACGTCGCCTGATGGTAGGTAGCGGAGACCGCAGCGAAAAGATCAGGACCTATAACTATCCTCAAAGCCGTGTTACGGACCACCGTATTGGCATGACGGTCTATAACCTTAATGCAGTTATGGATGGGGACATCGAAGACTTCATCGAACAGCTCAGGATTGTTGATAACTCTGAGCGCCTCAAAGAAGGTGTTTCTGAGATGGCCTAAGGGAATAACCATCGATAAACTATTCGCCATGACCAATAGGCTATCGATATACTATGTCAATGGCGCCATGCGTTCTGTGGCATAGATGGCTAGGGTGCTTGCCAGTCTGCCCTAACCCTATCACATTAGACCCAGACCTTACTTTATCTTGGATCAGACACGGAAACAGAACAATAGCCCTAAACGTCGCCACTGGATCCCCGTGTTCCTTGTCGGCGTATTGGGAATCTTATTGTCCTTGGCATCCTGTCGGCCACAAGATGAGGTAGTCACCGAAAGCCCAAGAGATGTCCTCTATACCTCAGCCGATACCATTCGGTTTGATACGGTCATCACCACACTCTGGAGCCCCACACGTCGCCTGCGGATTTTTAACCCAAACGATCAAGCAGTCACCATCAGCAACATTAGCCTAGGGCCTAACTCGCCTTTTGAGCTCCAGATGTATGTCAATGGCAGGCCAGGTACCATGCAAAGTGACATCCTGCTCCGTGGTAAGGACAGCCTACTGATCTTGCTCAATATCAACCTCAGGAGTACTCAAGCTGGCCTACCCTTCTTGTTGCGTGACAGCATCAGGATCCAGACCAAAGGATTGTCCCAGGCCAAAATCGTACAGTTAGAAGCATGGGGCCAAAATGCCATCTTCTTTGACGGGGATAGCATCACGACAAACACCACCTGGGCTGACCAAGAGCGCCCCTATTACATTAAAAACAGCTTCTTAGTCCCTGAAGGCAAAACCCTCACCATCAAAGAGGGTGTCAGGGTCTATAGTTTTGAAAGCAGTAACTTACTGGTCCTAGGCAAGCTCTTGGTCCAAGGAACAGAGGCCAAACCGGTTATATTTACTGGAACCCGCCAAGAGGCTCGTTTTGACCTCCAGCCCAATCAATGGGGAGCGATTGCCATCTTGGGTAACTCCCGAGGCAACCGCATCGAGCACGCCATCATCAAAAATGGCCTTCGAGGCATCCAAGTCGGGGTACCTCAAACAACCAACAAGCCGGACTGTTACATCGGCAATTGCCTGATCAGAGCCCACCAAGATTGGGGTATCTGTGCTTTTGGGGGCAAGGTCGAGGCCATCAATAACATAATCCTTGATGCCAGCATTAATGCAGTTGGCTTCTACCAGGGTGGTGACTATACCCTGATCCATAACACCATCGGCTACAGCAATGCCTTTGGGTTCAAACGTGACTACCCTGCCCTGCTGGTGACCGACTTTTATGAGTATGCCCAGAGCCAATTTTCTTCAGGTAAGCTCACCTTCACCATGCTTAACAATTTGGTTTATGGCAGCCGTAGTAATGAGTTTTCCTTTTTGATACTATATAGTAACCTTGGGCACCAAGTAGACTCCCTCTTGGGCAATGCGATCAGGACAGATACAAACCTCTCTGCTTTGCGACCCAAAAACACAATCCTTGATCGCACATTCCGGTTCCTAGATCAAGAAAATGGAGACTTTGCTTACGACAGCACCAAGGCCCCAAGTGGCAAAGCACGTGAGCTCGCTACCTTCGGTTTCCTTAACTCCTACCCAAGCCTTCGTAACGATTTTAGAGGCGTGCCACGCAACCAATCCTTGCTGGATCCTGGTGCCCTTAATGCACGTGCGCCAAAGCCTAGATAATTGGTCCGAGTTAGAAACCTGAAGTAGGGCCACAGTTTTCGAAATCTCATATCACCATCGAAATACAGATTTTTTAGGGGATACAACCTTAGTCGTTCCTGATGGACGAATCGTACTAGGCAGCAGTGTTCCCATGAGCTATAGGTTTTGGTCGCCTACCTAGATTGCCAACAGGTAGTTAAGCAAACGGCTATATTGCGGCAAAAATCAGTCCCGATTAGTGGGTAAAAAGGCAAGAGGTTAAATGATGGTTAATCTGACATCATGACTTCAACCTTTGCAACTTGGTTTCGGTCTTACCATCAGAACAGTAGCTAGGCACGTATACTCACAAACATTATGGTGTGATGACGTTTGCTAATACTGGTCTGCCAATCCAAAGAGACTAAACCTGAATTTCGACAAATCAACCTTCATCCCTCCTGAAAGTTATGCAATCACTTCGCATTCCCATCCTGGTTCTAGCAGCATTCCTGCTCCTAATGACCGTCAGCAGCTGCCGTCGCAAAGCAGATGATGATGTAACGCCAACAACACCTGCTACGGATAGCCCAACCTTGCAGGAAACCAACACCAGCTCGGACGAAAGCACTGTTAGCGCCGAGACAGACGACGCAACTAGTGCTGTTGATGATTACCTGAACAGCAATACAACCACCTTGCTGCGTCAAGGTGCCCCTGCCAACCCCTATAACTTTGCCGCCTGGAACTGTGGTGGCAATGTAGCCGTCGATGCTAGCCTTGCTGCTCAACGCCAGTACACCTTCACTTATACTAACAGTGTATGCAATGATCGCACCCGCAATGGCAAGATCATTTTCAAACTCACCCGCGATACCAACTGGACCAACCCCGGAGCCGTCCTTCGCATCACTTGGGATAATTTTAGCGTCAGCCGCTTGGTCAATGGTGCCACGCGTACCATAGTGATCAACGGATACCATGATGTGACCAACGTCAACGGCGGTCGTGTAATCCAGGCAACTGCCACCCGCACAATCATACACAAAGTACGTGGCAATATGCTGGTCGGCCTAGATGGTGGTGGCTACCGCAGCTGGAGAGTTTATCGCAAACGTAGCTACACTAGTGGCAACAATGGCCTGACAGTCACCATCGCTGGCGATACCACGATTGGGACCAAAGCCAACATCGATGTCATTGGAGCCAACCGGTACGACAACCAGTTTATCAGTATGATCGATGTACCGATCGTAAGCAATGCACAATGCGGATTCTGGAAACCAGTACAAGGAAAAAAAATCCACGAGATCAACCTCCGGAACATCGTCGTGACCTTTGGGCTTAACGCCTCTGGCACACCAGTTACGGCAGGCAACTGCGCCACCCACTATCGGGTCAAAGCGGGCACCACCAACTCCTTAGCATACGACCTCTTGCTGGCATACTAGGCCTCGTTAGTGCCTAACCCATCTAGTGTTACCATAAGTAAAGAGGCCTCAATCCATTACAGATTGAGGCCTCTTCTATTATGGCTAAAAAGTATAATTACAATTTTGGTTAGCCCTTTCTAAGCTAGTCGATTTAACAGGTGCATTTTGACCCGTTTACGCCATTGCTAGGCCGAAGTTAGCAGGCTCAAGACCTGGAATCGGTTGGCCAAATAGCTGGACTGCTGCTGGGCTATCTGGCCGGAACTTGTTGCCACCTACTATGGTCGAACTGCCACTTGTTACCTGTGCTCGGTTGGTTGCTGCTTCATCCCGTACACAGCTCTGCAATACTTGGTTTTTATAGCACGACAGGTACCCACCTTTAGCTTCCCAGTTCCTGAACTGGTCCCAAGCCGCTTGTCCGATCAAATCGGTAGCCTGCTCTAGGTATCGGCTGCCGGCGGCAGGGTCGGCTACGAGGCCCATAAAGGCCTCATGTCGTAATAGGTGGCTCACATTCCGAGCCCAGCGCATGGCATTGTCTATTTCTTGCACAGTACGCCCTGCCACCCCAGCACTGTGCTGTGGCAGGCTAAGTACATCAGTCCCTCCAGCGATTGCTGCCAAGGCAGTTGTGGTGGTGCGCAATAGGTTGGTATCTGGATCTTGCGGGGTGGACCAAGCTTGGCTGGCCCTTGCCCAAATCTGGACAGAGGCAACATCAACCCCAAAAGCACGCCAAACCTGTGTGAGGTTGTAACGCAAGGCCCGCAAACCTGCCAGCTCTAACAAGTAGTTAGGGCCAAGGCCTACGTGCATCTCAATTTTGTTAACCAAAGTTTTCGGTTCGATGCTGCTGTCTGACAGGCGATGCAACCACTCTGCCAGTATGCTTAGGGCTATGGCCTGCTGGCTGATGATCGAGGCTCCTGCCTCAGCATAGCCCGACACATCTGCCAAGATCGAAACCTGGGGATAGTCACTCAGCAGAGTAGCCAAGGACTTTAGGTATCCTGTTTCGCCAACATAGGTCGGGGTCATACTTGGCACCCAGACCAAACATCCACCCATATTGGGCCAATAAGGGTGGTCAGCTGCCCCTTCGATGACACCGTATGGCGCCTCGACATAAAGCCTCACACCCTTAATACCGGCCTTGCCAAGTAGCCCTAGCAATTTCGAGTAGTCAGGTGAGGCAGTGCCCCAAATGCTGATTTGGTCTGCACCCCAGCTGAGGCAATCTTGTGCTTGTTGTACAACCTGAGCTTCTTGCCCGGCATCTAGGCAGAGCATCTCACGATAGGCCCAGCCTGCTGGTCTATTCTGTAATGACTGTTGTACTGCTTCGGCCGTAGCTGGCAGTTTGCTATCAGCTAGGTAGGTAGCCGATAAATTGACAGCTGGATATTGACTAAAAGGTTTCCAGACCAGCTGGTCTGCAGTACCTTTCCCTTTAAGATCCTTAGCCACTTGGGCTTGCCATTGCAACGTCAGGAGGGGGGCAAACTCGTCAAATGATACGGGGGCAACCTCGGGTGCGCCAGTAGTGTCAGTTGGCATCGACATATTTCGTTGATCCTAGGTGGATTTGATTGGTATATAATTGTCCAAGTCCTATCCTGCAATTACGCCTCAAGTACCGCCTTTTCCAACATCTGCCGCTGCAATACTTTTTCGTAATAACGCTCGTAAAGCGGCCTTATGTTGGTGATGTCAAACTCAAGGGCACGGGCCAATGCGGCCTCCTTGAATCTTGGTAGATTTTCGGGCTGGAGGATGTAAATCGCATTCCGAACCATTTCGTCCACCTCACCGACGTTACTCAGGAACCCGGTGACACCATTCACATTAAGCTCGGGCAATCCACCAGTATTACTGCTGATAACAGGCACTTGGCATGCCATTGCCTCAAGCGCAGCAAGGCCAAAACTCTCAGTCTCACTTGGCATCAGGAACAAGTCAGCCACGCTCAACACCTCCTCAACGGCATCAAGCTTGCCCAAGAAACGTACATCTCCCATCACATTGAGCTCCCGACATAGTTCCTCGGCCTTAGGACGGTCAGGACCGTCGCCCACCATAACTAGTTTGGCTGGCATTGCCTCGCGCACTGCAGCGAAAATTCGGACAACATCCTCTACCCTCTTGACCTTCCGGAAATTGGACGTATGGACAAGCAATGGCTCACCATTGGGGCAGACGAAGGTCTTGAAGTGATCCTTGTTCTGTTTCTTGAACCGACGTAAGTCGATAAAGTTGGGGATCACCTGGATGTCCTCTCTGCAGATCGGGAAATGTTTTAGCGTATCCCGTTTCAGATCCTCGCTGACTGCCGTAACGCCATCACTTTGGTTGATGCTGAAAGTCACAACAGGGGCATAAGATCCGTTTTTACCTACAAGGGTGATGTCCGTTCCGTGAAGGGTCGTGATAAACGGGATGTCAATCTGCTCGGTGGCTAGAATCTGTTTTGCCAGCCAAGCCGCTGAGGCATGCGGGATGGCATAGTGAACATGCAGCAGGTCCAGCTTTTCGTACTTGATGACGTGCACCAGTTTGCTAGCTAATGCAAGCTCGTAAGGCGGAAACTGGAACAGCGGGTAGCTAAACATATCCACTTCGTGGTAGAATACGTTTTCCGCAAAATGATCTAACCGATGCGGTGTAGAGTACGTAATGAAGTGCACCTGATAGTTGCCTGTTTCGGCCAAGGCCTTGCCAAGCTCGGTCGCAACAACGCCGCTGCCACCAAACGTGGGATAGCAAACAATACCAATCTTAATCATAGTGGTGATTCTTATTCGGACGATTAGCCATCAAACCCTTTGGGCAAATGGCGACTGCTAGTCCATTAACAACAATTGTATGGCAATGGTTGGGGCTGCAAGTTATCTGCCAAAGTCCTTTTCGCGCCTAAAGTTACCTTTTTTGTCATACAGCTTCCAGACACCCACCTTACGTCCGCCACGACACTGGCCTTCGCTCTCCAAGAGGCCAAGATCGGTATACAACCGCATTGGCCCTTCCTCCAGCCCCCGCACCAAAACACAATACTGGATCAGGATACCGTCTTCGTTATAATACCACCATTCGCCATTTGGCAAGCCTTTATCGTAGGTAGCAACACGGTCAGGCTTGCCTGTGTCGTAATAATAGAGCCACCTCCCTTGATACTTACCATCCTTATAAGCCCCCTTCCGATGAAGCGCAATATTGCTATGGTAGTACCATGCACTGTCCTGCAGGGTCCCGTTGACCCAATTTTCAACAGATTGGACCTTGCCCCGCTCGTCATAATTCCGGACCATACCGTTGAGTTTGCCATCCAAAAATGACTCTTCGGCCATTACGGTGCCACTCGGATAATAATACTTCCAGGGGCCCTGTTTAGTGTTTTCCCGTAGCTCACCCTCCTCTTTGAGGGCGCCGTCGCCATAATGCCGCTGCGTAAACTGGGCCTGTGCCGAATAAACATTGGCCAAACCCAATATCAACAGCAGGCTCCATACCCACCCGCAAATTTGGCCGCCCATCCATGATGCGATCCGCCTGTAATCAAAATTTTCTTCTGCCATAATAGCTCAATATAGAGTTAACATTCTGTTAAGTATACCTAAATTGGTGCTTTTGCCAAATTTTGTGTACCTTTGCATTGTCATTCGACACTAGCTAATGCCGCTCAGGCCATATTTGTATCGCTAGTGTAAAACAAGTTTCAGACCCGGGCCAACCTGCAGAACTTTGACACATCAAACGGCCCAAAGCCACTCATTATTATGAAAAAGCTAGCTCTCATCACCCGCACCCTCATCGCCTCTGTCTTTGCGTTTGTGCTACTGACTTCCGCAACAGCTTCTGCCAAGATCTCAACCAACAGCAATGTACCAAGTGCCAACATCCGGGTGGATGTCTTTAAGGCGATGGACATTCGCGTGTACAAAGCTAACACCCAAAACACCTTCCGCATCGCGGTTAACAACCCAAGTGGAGAGTCTTTCAAGGTAAGTATCCGCAACGAGCAAAACCAACTCCTTTGGTGGGATACCATCAAGAAGTCGGTCACTTTCTCTGAGCTGTTTAGCCTCAGCAAATTGCCTACTGGGCAATACACCCTCGAGGTAAGCAACGACATGACCTCCTACACCCAGCTAATCGAGGTTAAATAACCTGAAGCATCAGGCCTAGCCTATTGGAAGGTTCGCTTTAAGCATATAGGGCTTTAGGCAACATAGCCGACCATCAGCCGCCAAAGTATATCTCCATTGCCAAACCAACACGGCAAGGATACAGTCCTTAACTGAACGTGATTTTATGACTTCCATAGTCCCAGGCCATTGGCTTGGGATTATTTTTTTTTGGGCTTATGCAAAGAAAGCAGCCCAACCGGACAAAGCGTAAGTAGATAGCATGAGGTGAAAACCTACTCACCATAACTTCAACAACATCAGTTAACTCAAGCCCTATAACAAAAAACTAGCGAGTTTCTTCTTTTTTGAGATTACCAATAGAGCCATCGAGATATAAACACTAACTTAGGTCTGGTGTCGGACTGAGGATCAACTAAGGTAGAATCCATAGTGTCGACACGTGTTGCTTGGCATTGGCCGTAGCATTCGAACCCTCGTAGGATCCCTTCATCGGCTTCCCTGCAGTTACAACAATCTGCTTTTCCTGACCATCTATTGGCCTAGTTGTTAACCACTTTTCCTAGTACGAGACCTGACAATATGGTACTGCCTTCGTTCATGATGCTGATCACGTTCAACGCCTTAGGACTGATGATACTCACAGGACTCTTCATCGGCTACATCAAGGTACTTAGGCGACATAACGGTGACTTGGGAGGACCATTTGGGCGACATGGAAATCGTAATGACGACAACGACGGCGGAGGAAATGGCGGTGGCGGCATAGACCCTGGTCTCCCTAAAATAGATCTCCCCCCTGGCACCTCACTTGACGATTGGCTAACTGACCGCCAGCCCAACACACGCGAAAAGGCATTAAGGTAGATGCCTTAACATAATTCCCTATCGATGGCTCAGGAGTCCTGACTAGTGTCAGTCATTGACTGGGGCAGGTCATTACACTTTGGGCGGCCACCACCCCAGAGGTACGTTTTGGTCTCTTCACCCTTCAAGAGCCGACCGATGTTCTTTTTGTGGGTATAGACTATGCCAACTGCCATTATCAACCCAAAAACAAATAGGGAGCCATCATAATCGCCTAAGGCCCTTGTCACCAACAGCACCGGAAAAGCCAGAGCACCGACCATGCTACCCAGTGATACATAGCCAAATACAATCAAGGTCAGCAAAAAGATTAGCACACAAACGCCGACCCCAGTCGGATGGATAGCCAGCATCATGCCAGCCAATGTGGCAACACCCTTGCCACCCTTAAAGCCCGCAAAAATCGGAAATATATGCCCAATGATGGCAGCTATGCCACAAACAAGCTGTAACTGAACTAAGTTAACCACTGGTAACAGGTCCAGGTACACTAAGAGCATCGGGCCAAGGGCCGCCAGAAATCCTTTGAGCGAATCAATGAACAATACCGTAATCCCAGCCTTGCGGCCCAGGACCCTAAACGTATTGGTTGCCCCGGCGTTTTTGCTACCATGCTGGCGGACATCGATACCAAAATATTGCTGACCGACCCAAACAGCCGTCGGGATCGAGCCTAGCAAATAGGCAACAATGGTGGCCAACAGTATCCATGCGATTAGCATCATTTTCGTCGTATTATCTGGCAAGGCGTTGTGGAGCTTAAGCCACATCCTCTCGATCTTCGGTATCCTAACTCAATTGCCAAGGACGTCATTGCTCTGGTATTACCGAATAATTACGTCGTTGCCTTCTTTCCTTAACGATTGCAAAATACAATCAGAAACACCCCATTGTCAAATAGTTTTAAGCTGTAACCAGCCAAAGGATAGCTATACAGGGCAAAAGCCTTTGATAATACGCGTTTATAGCAATCGACATGCCGAAATCGCCTCAATGCTATAAGCGCCAAAAAGTTGATCGCCTGGCAATTACTTGCCTGGTTCGGGCTTGGTACTATCAGCGGGAGGTGGGTCAGTTGGTGGCGGCAAGATAGGTGGTGTCTCCTTCTCCTTAGCTTCTTTTTCCTTCGCCTCCTTATCAGCCTTTTCTTTGGCTTCTTGGTCGGCTTTTTCTTTGGCTTTACGGTCCTCCTCGGCTTTTTGGTCCTCGGCCTGTTTGCGTTTGGCCTCTTCTACTGCCGCATCTTTGGCCTCTTGCTCCTTCCGCTTCAACTCTTCTTGCTGGGCTTTTTGTGTGCTATCAGCCTTCAGTTTAGCCGTTTTGATACTATCTGCCTTTATCCTGAGGGCAGCAGTATCTGGCGCAGGCGGCACCACAGCAGGGGCCATAGGCTGACCAGTAAGCGGATCAACCGCTGGCTGGGCAGGGGTTTCTGGGGCCTTTTCAGCAGGTTTAGCCGGCTGCACAGGTTGCCCCGTTAACGGATCAACCTCAGGAGTGCTTGGCGGGGTAACGGGCGGTTTCTCGGCGGGTTTATCAGTCGATGCTGGTTGTGCTTTAGCAGTATCTGTAGCAGGTGGCACAACAGGGGGGGCTACTGGTGTTTTGCTAGTTGTGTCTGCTGGCACTGGCTGCCCAGTTAGCGGATCGATCAATGGCTCAGCTTTGGCCGGCTCTGCTGGTTTCTCTGCAGCAGGCTCCTCCTTTTTCTTCTTTTTCTTTTCCTTTTTTGTAGGCTTGTCTTCGGACTTATTTCCACTGTCTGCATCAGTGGTTGGTGTTGTCCCGATTAAAGACGAGTCTGGCAGACCTGTCAACGGATTGAGCGGTACCTCTACTGCTGCTGGTGCTGCTGGTTTGGCATCGTCCTGATTCAGGTCCTGACTTGGGGTGGCAGTGCCACCTGTCGAGTCAGAAGCAGGACTACTTTCGGTCTCGGTAGGTGCCGCGGCTTCCGGTGCTGCACCGATCTGGGGCGTAAATGGAGTCGGCTCCACATCCTTGCCCAAATAGTTCTTGTTGAAACTCTTCACAAAATCAACCCTGTCGGCATCGTCTGCCAGGCCGAAGCCATATATGCCACGTCCCGTTTTGGATGCCTTGCCTTTAGCAGAAATCTCACTATTGTAGTTATTATTGGTAGCTAGGGTATAGAGCTTTTGGTTTTCGTCATAGCTGACATAATACCAACCATCAGGCACTGGCTGGATAAACAGCTTGACCAGGTCGCCGGTCTCTGTGCGTTTGATTTCGATGTAGCCGTCCACCCTGGCATTGACTTCTGCCTTACCAATATTGGCTAGGCCAAGCTGACCAACACTATGCCATGCATTATGGGTTGGGCTCCAGACCAAGTTTACGTCACTAAAAACAATGCCCTTAGCAAACTTACCACCAACAATGGTGAGGGATAAATAGGAGCCGAACTTCCGTTTGAAATCTTCGGCAGCACGCTGCCCTGCAATGTCCCCCACCCGATTGACGATGGTATCCACAGGGACGCCTATTTCCCCAAGACCTACATTTTTCTTTTTGTCTTGAAGGTCAAGTGCTAAAATTTTGTTTGCGTTGTCGGTTGTCGGATAGTCGAAGATCATTGCTAGTTGGGCCGAATAAACCCCACTAGTCCTAAAGCCGCGCCCACTACCAGCTGCTATCAAGTTAAAGCTCTTTTCTGTCGGGGCCAGGAAATTAAACTTACCGTCATAGCTATCGGTCTTGGCTGTGTCGCTGAACGAGAACACATTGCCTTCGTGCACCTTGCTACCTGGTGATAATTTATCTACTGCACCAACACGATATTCTCTTGTCTCGACATCAGTCTTGAGGGTTCCACTTGCTGAAAAGATCTCGCGGTCGTTAGGCGACTTTTTAGCATCCACAAAAAGGCCATAAAGACTATTGCCTTCTCCGTAGTACAGACCTGTCACGACGGCCTGACCATTGGCATTGGTTGCGCCCTTAAGGTCGACAGCAAAGTTGCGGTCATCACCCGACTTCTTGAACTTGACCCAAGTCTTCTCGCTATTGGACTTAAGATCAAGCGCAATGGCCCCGTCAAATTCGAGGTTTTTGTTCATGGCAATCATCTTAACGTTGCCCTTGAACAAAACCCCAGGGGCTATTTGCAACAGGTTGTCCTCAGGCACATTACCATTGCCAGTCGTGAAGACCTGTTTGGCTTTTTTCTTGTTCTTAGGATCACGTTTTTCTTGCTTGAAGTCCGTGAACGTTATGTTGAGGGTATCGTTTGCTGCATTTACGTATTGATACAACGCACTACCCTCGAAGGCATGACGGCTCTTGACCACGAGGTCTCCTTTGACCAATTTGTGATATCGGTCTATTGTATCAACCAAGATAATTGAGTTCCGCAGTGGTGTGATCTGGGCATTTTCTAGGATCTCCACCTTGCCACTGTCTGGCACAAGCTCTGCATCTGCTACGTGGATAAATGGCACACCATCTATCTTCAAAGAGTAGGTCTTGAGGTCATAAATAGCATTTTTGGCCTGGAAGTTTATACTATCAAGCTCTGGGAGCGTACTGTAGAAAATGGAGTTTGCAAGCTCGATGCTATCAGGCTTGGACATTGTAATAAGTGCCTTATCAAAGTCCCAGATCGCTTTCGGGATCGAGGTCTTGAATTGGGTGTACGGAAACTCATTACTAGCAAAACCAGCCACCTCAGTTTCAAAGTCTGCCTTCTTCGCGACCATGTCATACTTAAACTTGACATTGGTGCTCTTCATAGCCGGTTTGCCTTCGGTGCTGGACTCGATCTCGAAGTTGGCCTCACGCCCTTTGAAGTTATCGATGGCAAAGGTCATATCACGCGACTCGACCTGCGAACCTTGGCGTTTAACAATACCGCCACCTTTTACAACACCACCTGAGCTAAGGACCAGTTGACCGTCAAGCGTCGTAGTAGCTTTATACATCCGGAAAGGACCGCGAGCTGTATCGTTCCGTACGATAAGACTATCACGTTTTGGCAACCATTTCATGGAGAAACCAGCCGCGACAGCATCTGGGAAGTTACCCATTTTGTCATTAGACTCTCGCAACACAAACGTATTACCCTTGGCAATCACCGAGTCCTGATAGAAGATAAAGTCATCTGACTTGATGGTACTTGTCAGATACTTCATCTCGCCCTTGCCCCGCAGACCCTTATTGTCCAGCCTAACTACACCATTAAATACTGCATCGCCTTTGTAGAGCTTGTAACCAGTCACTGGCACTTTGTGCACAAAGCCGAGTGCCCTATCGGGCATAATTTTCAGCTGCTCCTTAAAGTCTGGGAAGATATTGTCTGAGTGGAATGTGCCATCAAAACTAATTGCAGCCAGGTTAGTACTAGCCGTAGAATCGATATTGAACGGAGGTACCGTGAAGTAAATATCTTGATTATAAGCCCCACCCAAGATCTGCTTGCCGTCAAAGTAAACGAAGCTAAAGTCCACCACATCAAATATGGGATACATGGGCAGCTTCTTGCGCCCAGACTTATTGTTTGGTTTGTTGATGAAGAGAGTGCCGTGGGTTTTGACCTTATTTTTTTTGGCCAGAGCCGCCGCCATCACACTATCAGGGCTTGCGTCGCCATGGCGCTTGTTCTCAAGTTTGACAGGAGAGGCTGGCTTAAGCTTACCAGTGATAGAGTCCCTTACGGGAGGAAGCTTGATGCCAATGGAGTCAATTTGCTCGAGCACCACCTTAAAGTTGGTATAGTCGAACTTAAACTTCTTGCCATGGGTCAGGAAGACACCAGCATTGATCTTACCGTCAAACTGGATATCCCGATCTTTGAGGAGTTTCATCTCCTTATCCTTCGGGATAACGAATACGTCCAGCGAGTCCGCAATGACAAATTTATCAACCCCATTCATCAAGATTTCACGTTTCTCCAAATCCTGGATGGCGTTCGGCTTATTGGGTGACACGGACGGAATGGTCACATTGTCAAAGTCCTTGGTCCCCTTTAGGCTTTGGTAATAGTGTTTGATTTTGTCCGTCAGGACAACCTTGTCCTGCACTTTGTTAAACTTGATAAAGCCATAGCCCGCCAAGGTATTAAGCGACCCATAGAGGGCATTGATAGGACCTTTGATGTTGCCAGCAATCTCGTTGACGTATATGACATCACTTTTGTTCTTGACGTAATGCTTCATGAGCATCAGCAAGGCATTATGCTCGTAGATACCCTGCAGGGTTGCGATGCGGTCCTCATCATACCGATCGATAGACTCAAAAATAGCTGGCACCCTGTTGTTGGCGGACGTGATCAGGTACTCAACCTTGGCACTATCCAGCCGGACTCTAACCTCGTCGCAGGTAACTTCAACTTTGTGATAGGTGTCTAGGTAAGGGGTGCCTTCAAATCGACTTTTGCGTGTGATAAGCCGCAGGACCTTTTGATTGGTGAGGTAGATTAGGCGCGCACCTGGCTGAAATGTACTATCCCCTTTCCAGAAGAAAACGTTGCTGGCCTCCGGGGAGATAACTGTGCTGTCCCGAAACTCAAACCGGTTTCCAACGCCACGATAAACGACATTACCCTTGTATTTGATCGAGATGGTACCGCCATTCTCAAAAATATTGCTTGTGTTGTGGTATCGGCCGTCAAGGCTCACCCCACCACTACAGGTGACATCCTCGGGGGTGTTTTTGAGCAGATAGTTGGCGAAATAGGACCGAAACTTGGGGTAGGCAGCGCTTTCGGGCGTTTTGTGCGGAGTGCTCTTGAACTCAAAAGTACCCGGCACTGGTTTGTCCGTAAGCTTAGGATACTTCAGAATAGCATGGTCGCAGGCAAACTCGGCCCTTTCTAGCCTAAAACTAAACTTTTTGAGCGTGACAACAGCTTCGCCAGGCTCAAGGCCAGTGACTGACCAGTCAAAATTGCCCCCCTCGCCAATAAAGGTCGAGTTCTCGAGCAGTGCCGCGCCGCTGGTCCCAACTAAGGAAGTACTATCGTATGTCGTGGCCCATGTCAGGTCTAGCTTGCTAAACCGGATAACAGCTCCTTTAACCTCTGGCTGCCGAGCCTGCTCAGGTACAAAGTTGCCAAAATTGTCCTTCTCTGGCTCAGGTGCTGCCGGTGGGTCTACGTAGACAGGGTTTTGCTCAGCATAAAGGCCCACCGTATCCCCTGGCAAGCGTTTGCCACCTACATAATCAAACTGATAGTTCTCGTTGCTAGCACGAAGTTTCAGGAAAGCATTGGCATAGAGTTCATGTTTGTCCAGGAACTGGCGCATCCCTGCCATGATGTTGACGTAAGTCGGCTGCTGGACGTTATAGATTGCCTTGTGGCAAGTCAGGAGGAGCTGGTCAAGGTGGGCGGCATCCGTTTGGGCTGTTACCGCAGTGTTGATCAGGCCACAGAAACCCGAAAAGTAAGGCACTGGCCCCATACCTTGCCCCGCCATCACTTGGCTAATGAGGATAATTTTGGCCTTTTGCGTTTCGTTAAACGAGCCACCCTTAAAGTTGGACCCAAACTCATCGGCCACCTTGTCCACACTCTGTAGCCTGGCATTCTTGAGGTATTGGGTCATTTCGTCCGGAAACTCCTCGGACTTGCCAGAAAACCGCCCTCCCTGAGCCAAAACCTGTATCCAGGAGCTCAGAAACAGCAGTATCAGTATCGTTCTTTTTTTCGTGTTCACTCCTATCACCTGTTGGGCGGATGTATGATCGGTGCGTCCTTAGCCTCGCCAAACAACCAAAATAAGTACTCAGAATGCCCAGACGAACATCTAGGCATGGTTTGATCAATCAGTAGTCGTTACAGTAGGTGTCATTGGTTTATCAAAAGCCAACATCGCCCAAGGCCCTTCGAGTGTATGGGTGTGATAACGCAGATCAAGCGCGGATGCCTTTGCAGTTAAGGCCGCAATGTCCTCTTCATGAAATCCGCTCAGAACCAGTTTACCACCAGGCTTAAGGTAACGCTCATAACCATCCATTTCATCAAGCAAAATGTTACGGTTGATATTAGCCAGCACCCAGTCAAAGGGTTCGCCAGCTTCCACCGTCCTGATAGTGCCGAGGGCGCCAACAACTTGCTGGCAACCGTTGCCAGCAATATTTTCGGCAATGCTTTCGACACACCAAGGATCATTATCGTATGCAAAAACGCGGTTAGCACCCTGCAGCTCGCCCAAAATGGCCAAAACACCAGAACCACTCCCCGCATCAAGGACTGAAAACCCTAATAAGTCATGTTTGAGCATGTAGCGCATCACTTGGGCCGTAGTGGCATGGTGGCCTGTGCCAAATGCCATTTTGGGTGTGATTACGATATCGTATCGGATAGTTTGGTCAGGGGCATGAAAGGCGGCACGCACACGGCAATCCTGCGCAATCCGGACTGGGTCAATACTAGCTTCCCAGACAGCGTTCCAGTTTTGACCTTCGATTACCTGAGCTGTATAACTAATCATCCCACTTTCGGCTAAAGGACCGAGCAGAACGTCAAGGTCAGCATGCGGCACTTGGGCCAACATCGAGGTCACAAAACCTACCTCAGTCTCTTCGAATGTATCAAAACCAAGCTCGGCCACCATCGGGATCACAAACTCTGCCACTTCGGGCGCCGCCATAACGGTGAGGACCAGATGTTGGGTTGGGCTTTGGTTTGACATCAGTTCAGAGGGATCGTGGTGGTGAGATTAAGTGAGCGTGTTTGTGCTTAGAGGCAAACGATCATGGTCCATACCTGCTAACACGAAGCAAACTGAACCTGTTTCTAATTAGCCTTAAACGCAGGCAGTCATCGCAAAGATACCAAACCAAGGGGCCAAATCCACTTCTGAGGCACCATGAGCAGCCCAAGCCGAAGGTAGATTACCCA
>CANHWS010000034.1 GCA_947464365.1 Cytophagaceae bacterium
AGTTCGTCGTCATTGATCCTGACCAGGCATTTGAGTTTAGCGCAAAGGTCAACAAGTCCAAATCTGCGAATACCCCTTTCTTTAACAAAAAGTTAAAGGGCAGAATTTTGGCGTCCGTTCATCACAAAATCAGCATTTATTAGACGCAAAGGCCTAAGTTTGATGCTACTTCTGATCCAAACAAGGACAGAGGGTGATGATGATGAAGAATAAAAAAATGGTCTGGATTGTAGCAAGTGTAGTCGTATTGGCAAGCTTGCTGACTTGGTGGATGATGTCAGGCGGAACTGCCCAAACAGACATTATCGAGGCCAATGTTAAGGAAGGGCCATTTGAGATTTTGGTCACAACAACTGGCGAGCTCGAACCCAAGAATTCAGTATCGGTCCGTGGACCTTCGGCCCTAGAGCAATATGGCATTTACCAAATTAAGGTATCGGATCTTGTGCCAGAAGGGAAAGTTGTAGCTAAAGACGAATTTGTGGCTAGCCTTGACCCAACCGAGCTCACGAGCAAACTAAAGGAAGCGGACAACGATTTCGTCAAGTTTCAGGCTCAGTTCCTCCAGACTCAGCTAGACACCTCGCTCACTTTGCGCCAAGCCCGTGATGAGCTGGTCAACCAACGGTTTGCAGTTACGGAGCGTGAATTGGTCCTTTCACAGTCCAAGTATGAGCCACCCGCAACTATTAGGCAGGCAGAAATAGAGGTCGAAAAAGCGAAGCGGACCCTCAAACAATCGATCGAAAACTACACCATCAAACGTAAACAAGCCTCTGCCAAGATCACTGAGGTGCAAGCCTCGCTTAGTACTGCACAGTCCAAAAAGGAAGGCATCATGGACCTGCTTAATCAGCTCACAATTAAGGCACCAAGCCCAGGCATGGTGATCTATCGGCGGAACTGGAGTGGCCAAAAGATTGTGGTAGGCGGTACTATTTCGTCCTGGGACCCAACGGTTGCCAAGCTGCCTGACCTTACGACAATGATGAGCACAACCTATATTAACGAGGTAGATGTGCGCAAAATAAAGGTAGGTCAACAGGTAAAAATTGGCCTAGATGCAGTACCAGATAAGTCCTTGACAGGGAATGTAGTATCAGTGGCGAACGTAGGCGAACAACGACCCAACTCAGATGCAAAAGTCTTTGAGGTCAGGATACAGGTCAACGAAAAGGACACGACCCTTCGCCCCAGCATGACTACCAGCAACAAGATCACGACTGGCAAGCTGGCCAAAGTCCTATCTGTTCCACTTGATGCAGTCCACCTACTTGGTGATAGCCTCAAGTTTGTATTCCGGAAAGATGGTGGAAGCTATGTTCGGCAAGAAGTCCTGACGGACCTTGCCAATGAAGATGCAATCGTCATTTCGGCTGGCCTAAATGGTACTGATGTTGTAGCGCTTTCTACCCCACCTAACGCTGACAAGCTAACCCTTGCAAAATTGGCTCCTGCTATCAAAAAAGCTGCAAAAGACGCTGCGATAAAGGCGTCAGGCATCAAGGACACAAGCAAACCAGCAACCCCACCAATAGCGGCAGGGACTACCAAAACCATCATAGCACAATAATATCCCCCATAGGCGCTAGGATGGCATCAATTTTCAGCCCCAGACAACAAGCCAATATCTGGATTGGCCTAGAGGCCCTATTGGGCAACAAAATTCGCACCTTGCTCACAGCCCTTGGGGTGGTGTTTGGTGTTGCAGCCGTAATTGCCATGCTGGCCATTGGCAACGGAGCCCAGCAAGAGCTGCTGGAACAAATGAAACTCGTCGGTGTCAACAACATCATCATCAAACCAGCTGAGGACAAACCAGACCCTAACAATGCTGGGTCCAGTAAAAAGGACAAGGCAGCTACTGGGTCCTCCGAGAAAAAGGAACAAAAGAAGTATAGCCCAGGACTTTCTTTGGCAGATGTCGAAGCCATTAAAGTAGCGCTTAATGGCGAGGCCAACCTCAGCCCAGAGATCATGCTGGACCAAGCCGTAGTAGCTGGTACCAAGACGGTACAGTCCAAAACGGTCGGTGTCTGGAATGCCTATTTCGATCTAGGCCAACTTCAGCTAATCGAGGGCAGCATTTTCACAGAAATGCACCAAGCCACAGGCTCGCAAGTATGTGTCATCGGCAAGACCCTGAAGTCCAAACTTTTTCCTGGGGCAACTGCTCTCGGCAAGCAGATTAAGGTTGGCAAACATTGGCTCAAAGTAATTGGTGTTTATGAGTTCCGCAGTGCCAAAACTAGTGGTATGGAGCAGCTCGGCATCCGAGACTATAACCTCGATGCTTGCATTCCGCTCAAGACCATGCTTTTGCGCTACACCAACCGCACCTTGGTCACTCAATCCAAAATCAAAGCCAGCAACGGCGGAGGTGACGATGAGGACGAGGACGGAAACGGAGGTAAAAAAGAAAGCAAAACCATCCACCAGCTGGATAGATTGATCGTGCAGGTGCGACAATCCGACCTCCTGAATGCCAGTGCTGATGTATGCAGCCGATTATTACTTAGGCGTCATAATACCGTTTTAGACTTCGAGATTACCATTCCTGAATTACTGCTTAAACAACAAGAGCGGACCAAAGATATATTCAATATAGTGCTTGGGGCGATTGCTGGCATATCACTACTCGTAGGAGGAATCGGCATCATGAATATTATGTTGGCCTCCGTGCTCGAGCGGATCAAGGAGATTGGTCTGAGGATATCCCTTGGGGCCAAACGGTCGGATATCGTGATGCAGTTCTTGGTGGAGTCCACCCTGATTGCTTGCATTGGTGGCTTTACCGGGATCGCACTTGGCATCTCAATGGCCTGGATCGTCAGCCAAGTTGCCCAGATACCAACCGTCGTCAGCCCTTGGTCAGTTATCATTTCTTTTGGTGTGGCAGCGATTGTTGGGCTAGGATTTGGCATTGCCCCTGCCCGCAAGGCTGCATCACAGAACCCCATAGAGTCACTTCGATATGAATAATAATAACCTACCTCCTATTTCAGTCCGCCCTTGGCATGGGTGGTATGTTAGATTCGTACTTCTGTGTTTTGCTCTAGGAACTCCTTGCTTCGTTTTGGCTCAAGCGCGGGAGGTACGACGGACCCAGACATTAAGCCTTCAGGATGTCATAGCAATTGCCCAACAAAGCTCCCCTATTGGCAAGCAGGCGGCTAACACCTATCGCACCCGCTATTGGTCTTACCGCACATACCAAAGTAACTACCTGCCACAACTAAGCGCAGAAGCTACCTTCCCTGACTTCAATCGGTCAATTGATGCCATTCCCCAGCCTGATGGATCGATTGAGTATCTGGAGCGTAGTGTGGCCAACTGGTCTGGTGGGCTGTCCTTACGGCAAAACGTTACCCCACTTGGTGGTAGCATTTTTTTAAACTCGAACCTCAACCGGTTTGACAACTTCAGGAGCGGTGAGACCCAATTCCAGACAAATCCGTTTGTACTGGGATACCAGCAACCTTTGCTCCAATTTAATGCGTTGAAGTGGGATAAAAAGATCGAGCCCATGCTTTATACGGAGGCCCAGCGTCAGTACCATGAGGATATGGAAGCCCTTGCAGTTAATGTTTGTAACCTCTACTTTGACCTTTTGTTAGCCCAAGTCAATGCCGAAATAGCTCGCAAAAATCAACTCAGTAACGACACCCTCTACAAAATAGCCCAAGGCCGATTTAACCTAGGCAAGATTGCCGAAAACGAACTTTTGCAGCTCGAACTCGGCTTCATGAACAGCCGGCAGCAAGTCATCAGGAGTGAGCTAGAAGTCAAAACTGCAACCCTAAGACTTAAGAACGCATTGGGTATTAGCACTTCAGACTTCATTAATGTGGTGCCACCCGCAATGACGCCAGAGCTTTTAATCCCTGAAGATGAAGCGCTGGCAGAGGCCCGTAAAAATCGGTCACGTACGGTAGGTTTTGTGCGGCAAATGCTGGAAGCCGAGCGACAAGTGGCACAAGCGGTTGGGGAAACTGGACTTCAAGGCACTATCAATGCTTCCTTTGGTCTGGTCCAGACAAACAATAACTTCATCAGGTCTTACCAAAATCCTGTTGACCAAGAGCGGCTTAACATTACGTTCTCGATGCCGATCTTGGACTGGGGCCGGACCATTAGCCGCCGCCGCACAGCAGAAAGCAACCGTGACTTAGTCAAAAGCCAGATAACCCAGCAGGAACAGACCTTTGACCAAGAAGTTTTTTTGACAGTCAAGCAATACGAGATGGCACACCAACAGGTCAAGATCAGCTTGCGGGCTAATGACATTGGCCAAAAGCGTTTCGATATCGCTCGCGAACGCTACCTAATCGGCAAAATCAGCATCACTGACCTTAACATTGCCTTTCAGGAAAAGGACGAAGCCAGACAAGGATATATCAATAGCCTTCGGGCAGCCTGGACAAACTACTTGGAGCTAAGGCGTGCCACCCTGTATGACTTCGCCAGTAAGCAAGTCATCGTGCACGAACTACCTAACTAAGATCAAGGTAGGTTAGGACTAGACACCAATGACAGACTTTATTCGGATCGATCCAGAATCAACTGTCGCAGAAAAGTCAGAGAATTGACTAAAAAATTAGCCTAACGCATAGTGGGATAGATTTGACAACTAACTGGATGATCATTTGGCCAGTAGAGGATTAGTCATTTGCGTCATTTTGACCAAATTGCAATCGGATAGAACTCCCCTAAACAAGGTTGTCCACCAAATCAATCCTAACACTACCAAACTAACCAGGATGAAATTACGCTTTACGATGCTTGGCCTTTTATGTGCACTATTCGCATTATCAGGGCCTGGGCTGCGTGCCCAAACCTACGAACACAATACAGGATGGCATTATTATGACACCCTGATGCGAGGTAATAACGTAACCAAAGTTTGGCTTTGGTTACCTAGCACCGTCACCACAGGTGGTGGTCTTCGAGGCCTAATTACAGCAAGTGCTACTGTTGCAGAGGAGTCATTCGTACTCAACCAAGAGGTACGGACAGCTGCAACAAATGCCCAACTTGGAATCCTGTTTTTCAACCCAAGCGCGATCACAGCCTTTGGGACTGGCGGCGCAGCTGGCATCGATGTTGACACCACTTTTTTCCTTCGTGGGCTAGAAAAAATGGCTAACGCTAGCGGCTTTGCTGCTGTTCGGCATTGCCCATGGTTCACGATGGGCCATAGCACAGGAAGTGCATTTGCTCGTAACCTGCCATGGTGGAAACCTGAGCGTTGTTTAGGCGCTTTAGTATTTAAGGGAGGAGCAATTACTGCACCATCTTGGTCAAACAAGTTAATCGCAGAGGTGCCATTGTTGGGCATGAGTGGTCAGTTTGAAGAATACGGCCCTAATGGTGGCTGCTCTAACCCACGTGATAACGATGCCAACTACCGCGCAACTGCCGAGGATATCATCCGGTTACGCCAAAACACACCCCGCCAACTCGGCTTTGCAACCATGCTTCCTGGCGAAGGTCACTTTGCATTTGCAAGACCCGAAGGTGCCCAGTTTGTCGCCATGTTTATTGAAAAGTGTGCACAGTACCGGCTGCCAGTTGGCATCTATGCCGACAATGGACCAGTTACACTCAATGCCATAG
Organism: Cytophagaceae bacterium; assembly: GCA_947464365.1. Taxonomy (GTDB): domain Bacteria; phylum Bacteroidota; class Bacteroidia; order Cytophagales; family Flexibacteraceae; genus CANHWS01. The sequence continues at coordinate 5,617 of CANHWS010000034.1, forward strand.
ATGAGCAATCGGGTTGGGTCGCAGATACCTCGGTTTATTCCACAGTCACACTCGACAGCGTTCCGAACACCACTAGCATCGAAAATAAGTTCTGGTTCTTGGACAAGCAACTTGCAGAGGCTTGGCAATCGCTGCACATCAAGGCAGGAAGCAATATCTACAATGAAACCCGTGTGCTACTAGCCGCCAATGGCAATACCCCAAACATCTCGGGTGCCACAGGCCTCAACTTCAACGACTGCAACGGCAAGTCATGGGTAGGCAATGCTAACGTTGGCGAAGTCATTACATTTAATGGCCCAACTGTGGGTAGTCAAACCCTCATCACGGAGGACATCGCTGGTGCTGCTGTCGAAGATGCGCCCAACACCTACACCATTAACCCTACCCTTGTCCCTGACAATGGTTCTGTTTGGATGCGTATGTGGGTTGATCGTGATGGCAGTGGTAACACCGGAGCAGACAGATTGGTACGGTTGCGCCCACAACGCCGCACAAACGGTACCTCAAATTTCGTAACCATTGATCCAATTGGTGACCAGCAAGAAGGGGCATCCTTTAGCCCTACCATCACAGTCTCCAGTGGTCAGACTCCTTTCGTTACAGTAGTGGCCGGCCCCGCAACTATCAGTAATGGTGTCCTGACAATTGGTCGTATCCCCGCTGGTCGTGATACAGTTAAGGTTATACTGAGAGCAGCAGCAGCAGGCAATAGCACGTTTGCCTCCAGTGCTGTTTTTGAAACTAGTTTCAAGGTTTACCAAGCCATTGTTTCTCAGCCAAAAGCTGCAAACCTGTCTCACCTTATAGTGTTATACCCGAACCCAGCAACTACCTCAGTCCAGATTGCACTCAGCAATCAGCAGGATATTGACCAAGTTCAAGTTCAGGATGTTACGGGTCGGTTGGTCTATACGGCAACAGTTGGTATGCCTAAAACCTCTATCACTACCACAGGGCTGACTGCTGGCCTGTACAGTGTCCGGATCCGGTCAGGCAACGCTACAGCTACCAAACGATTCGTTGTCAGGTAGGTACCCAGATTATATAATTCTCATTTAAGAACAGCGTCAAGGCTACCTGATCCGCATTATGGGTCGGTAGCCTTGACTTTTTTGTACCTTCGTCCCAAATTTTGCAGTTTCAATCTCCTCCATGGCTCAATATACCCTACTCAAACTTGATTATCTGGAGCTCATCTCGGGCGGGGATGCCAGCTTCCAAGCTGACATATTTGACTCCTTCATACGGCATTATCCGCAGATGTTAACAGCTATAGAGGATGCCTTTGAGGCGAACAACGCAGTCCAACTCAGCCATGCAACCCATAAGGCAAAATCGCCGACCAAGTTCTTGGGTATGGATAGCCTAGCCGCCAAGCTGGACCAGTTGGAGGAAGATTGCCGGGCAACAGGTTTGGTCCCGCCATATACCAAGGGCCTAATAGACGAGATAAAAGTTGTTTCAGTTACGGCCTTGCAAGAAGTGACTTTGGCCAAGGCCGCATTACTGAAAGAAAAAAATAGGTTCTGATGCTGGGGGTTGACACAGAAGCGTATTAAAACTTGTGTTGCAGCCTAAATCCCTCCTCCGACCTCCTAAAACAAACCCTATTTGCAATCGTAACTTCCCTTACCTTTTAGCTACACTGAATATGAGCAAAAAGATACTTATCGTTGAGGACGAACCGCTCGTGCTCAAAGCCCTAGAGTTCCGGCTCAAGAAGGATGGGTATGACCTTTATGTAGCCCGTGATGGTCGGGAAGGTTTGCAGTTGTTACAACAGGATCGTTATGATTTGGTCCTGACGGACTTAATGATGCCTTTTAACAACGGAATGGAGATCGTGAACATGGCCAAAAACGGACTAGCCTATAAAACACCAGTTATCGTCCTTAGCAGCATGGGGCTAGAGGCCACCGTCTTGGAGGCCTTTAGGCTAGGAGCAGATGACTTCATCACCAAACCTTTCAGCCCGATGGAGCTGGCAGTCCGCATCGCTCGGTTGATTAAATAAGCAACCATTGGTTCTTACAACTTTACTTTGGGTCTAGGGCACTAGTAACCTAAAATAATTTTCTACCTCACCGCCCTAACCTATATAGCGTAAATGGCTATCCTGCAGCAGGTTGGCACTCCCTATCCAACACGACAACGAGTTATAACTAGTACTCAATATCAGGTTGTGAGGCTAGATCTTGGCGCATACTATGTAAGTGCCATTATCCTGTTGTGGTTTTTATGCTTGATTTCTGGTAGCGTCCAAGGGCAAACTGGGCCAACGTACGAGGCAGCCCGTGAAAGCGCCTTCGCTGGTCGATACCTAAAGTCACGCGAGCTGGTGCGTCAACTACTGGCCACAAACCCAGATCAATTTGAGGCTCAAATCCTGATGGCAAGGACCTATAATTGGGAGGCCAAATACGACAGTGCTGCCCAAATATTGGTACCCTTACTAGAGGCGCATCCTGAAGTTTCGGATGCCAAGGGAGCCTTGCTTGATTGCCGCCTTTGGGCCAAAAACTACTCAGAAGCCCTTGTTATCACAACCCAACTGCTGCTAGAGCAGCCCCAGAACAACGAGCTCAAACTCAAAAAAGCACAGTCATACCAAGGACTAAATCAAGAAAAACAAGGCTTGGCCCTAGTGGATAGTGTCTTAGCTGTCGAACCTGGGAACGCTGCTGCCAAATACCTTCGGTCGGAGTTTCTGGCAGTGGTCCTCAAGAGTCAGGTTGGGGTCAACTACTATCTGCAACCCAACTCTGACAACACGGTTTGGCACATGGCGATGGCCGAATACATGTACAGGTTTAAGCGAGCCCCGAGTTTGGTGCGCTATAGCTATGCAGTCAGGTTTGGCAATATTGGTCATCAGGTGGAGCTTGACTGCTATCCGTTGCTGAGTGCTAAAACCTATCTCTATGTCAACGCAGGGCTAGGCAACGGGACTGGTGTTTTCCCAAATGCCAAAGGTGGCATCGAGATTTACCAAGGGCTACCATTGGGTTTTGAGGTCAATGCTGGTATACGCTACTTAGGCTTTTCGAATCAGAATGTATATTTGCTGACCTCCGAACTAGGAAAGTACTTAGGTGACTGGTGGATTGGTATGCGTGGATTTTACAGTCCATTAACGACTGGCGACGCATTTGCAGGGGTGGGATCTGTACGACGCTACATTGGCGATGCAAACCGTTCCATTTCCCTTGCTGTCAGCCAAGGTACTATCCCGACATTAGTCAACTTTTTCGACCAGCGGATTGCTAAGCTGAGCAATACTAGGGTATCTCTGGATCTTAACTGGGGATTCGGCTCACGATTCGTGACCAAGGCGGGGCTATGGTATGAATACGACCAAGTAGCTGACGACCGCTTTATCAGTCGCTATACTGCTACTGTTGGCCTCTATCGCAATTTTTAAGCTGGCCTATCTTAACTTGCATAATCCTGTAAGTCCCTAATGGCTGATGCTCCCTTTTTGGCATTGGCCGATAAGGGCCTCTATAGTTGCCTTTGATCATATCTTCGCAAATTGTCACCAAAGTCATGCAACAGCTGCCTGGTTTAGTCTTGGCTGAGCTGATCTTGATGCCTAGCCAGCAAACGGTGCTGACAATAGCGACTTGGCTGATGATTATCAGTTGGATGTTAGTTGTCGGGATTGGGGTCTTCACGGTCGGCGCTCGGGTTTATGCCCACAAGCAACAACGCAAAAAAATAGCCATTGAGGCTGTGGTTACGGATTGGCTGATGGAGTACGTCATGATGGCCGAAGATGCCACCGAGACCGAGCTATCCGCGTTGTTGGAAGAGACCAGCACCAAAATCAAAAATCATTACATGGGTAGTTCCTTCGCACGAAGGGTTGTCAAAGCGGTGATGTTGGACATGAACCGCCATGTCCGTGGCTCGGTGGCTGACGCCCTACATCGGCTATATACCAGCCTCTTATTTGACGTTTTAGCACTTCAGACCCTTAATTATGGTGAGTGGCACGAGCAGGCTGAGGCTGTAAACGAGCTTACCTTAATGCAGGTTCCGTACTCCTTACCCTACATTGAGCAGCATCGGAACCACCGCAACAAACTGGTCCGACTTCAGACCCAAATTGCAGAAATGAAGCTCAACGAAAACCATCCCCTTGGTTTTTTGTCTGAGGTCAAGACTCCGATCCATGCCTGGCATCAGGCCAACCTCTACGCTGAACTGTCCAAACTACCAAAAGAGAAGATACCTAGTTTCAGGCCTTGGCTTCAGAGCCGCAATTATACAGTAGTGATCTTTGCGATCAAGATGGTTCGTCTCTTTAACCAGCTTGATCTCCAACCATACGTCCTGATGAAGAGCCTACATCCACACCTCGAGGTGCGACGCGAGGTTTGGCAATTTGTGAGCTATTTCCATATTGCGGTAGGCGCCGAACTTATTGAACACCTTTTGCCTGATGCCGAACCCGAAATGCAGTTGGTCATGATTGAATGCCTTGGCAACCTACAAACCATGGAGTCAGAACAATTGCTTGAGCAAGTAATCGAAACAGACCTCTATGGACTCAGAATAGAGGCAGCATTAGCTTTACAACGAAGCGGATATGATGTTCTGGGTCGTTGGCCCGAATTGGCACCTCCCCCCCCACCACTAGTCACACCACAACCTGCCCACTAACCATCTCCAGACCAACTTTCAATAGTTCAGATGCACTACTTCGTTTGGCTTTTTGACCATGCCATTTTCGCCTTCAGCCTCACGGTAATGGCGTCGTATGCGTTTTTGGCCATATATGCCGCAATGGAGATGGTGTATTACAAACGCAAAACCAAATACATTGACTACGGGATCTTAGTCGCAAGCCCGCTGGCACCTGGCGTCTCTTTGATCGCCCCTGCCTATAACGAAGGGCTCAACATCGTCGATAACATCAAGTCGTTGCTGTCTTTATTCTATAACAACTACGAGGTCATTATCGTCAATGACGGCAGCAAGGACGACACATTAGCAAAAATGATTGCGGCTTACGACTTGGTGCTCAGCCAAGAAGTTGTGAACCTGAAGCTGCAAACAAAACCCTTAAGAGGCATTTATCGGTCACGGAATGCAGCATTTCGGCGATTGGTGGTGGTTGACAAGGTGAATGGTGGCAAGGCAGATGCGCTCAATATTGGGGTCAACGTAAGCAGCAAAAACCTAGTTGCCTGTATAGACGTGGACTGTATTCTGGAGCAGTATGCGATCTGCAAAATGGTCAAACCCTTCATGGAAAGCACCAAACCTGTGATTGCAGTAGGCGGCGTTATCCGGGTGGCAAATAGCTGTGAGATTGAAAATGGTAGGTTGATCAGCACCCAAGTGCCGAGTCAGTTTTTCCCGCGCATCCAGGTTCTGGAGTACTTCCGGGCCTTCCTGATGGGGCGGATGGCCTGGGCCCGGATGGATGGTCTGCTGCTGATCTCTGGTGCTTTGGGATTGTTCGACAAACAAATCATGATTGCGGCAGGGGGCTACAACCACAAAACCGTAGGTGAGGATATGGAAGTAGTGGTCCGGATGCGCGGCTATATGCTTGAGCGTAAACTGCCCTATACCGTCAAGTACATTCCTGACCCGTTGTGTTGGACCGAAGCCCCAGTAGATGCCAAAATCCTAGGCAGGCAACGCAATCGGTGGACCAGAGGCACCATCGAGACATTATTGCTTCACCGCAAGATGTTCTTCAACCCTAAATACGGAATTATCGGAATGGTGAGTTATCCATACTGGTTTTTCTTCGAATGGATGGCACCGATCGTCGAGGTGCTAGGGATGTTTGCCTTTTTGATTTTTGGGGTCTTGGGCTATGCCAACTGGCCGTTTGCCTTGGTCATGATCGGCTTGATCTATGCGTATGCCGTGATGCTAAGCTTCTGTTCCATCCTCTATGAAGAGGTAAGTTTCCGTCAATATCCTGCTTGGTCGGACCTCTTCCGGTTGATGGCCACTGCTTTTTTTGAACCAATCCTGTACCACCCACGGCAACTTATTTGGTCCATCAGGGGTAATATCGACTGGAGCCGTGGCAAAAACACTTGGGGCGAAATGGTCCGAACGGGGTTAAGCGCTCAGCCAAAACCAACAGCTGCTGGTCCTATACCAAACGCTAATCCTAGCCCTGCAACAGCTGCTACACAAAGCTAGGCCTGTCACGATTTCCCCTGAATCATTCCTTAACTAGCCCAGATCTAAGCGAAACCTATGGACATTTGGCAAAAACACATACGGCCACAATGGACCTTTTGGCTTTGGGGACTAATCCTTATCGTACCCCTAATCTGTTGGTTGGTCTGGCTTTGTTGGCCCAAGGTACCCATCAAACTCCTGATCATGGATAAAACCGTGCTCGATGATCGGGTACCCGAACACCTATCATTGAGTTGGGTCCTGACACACGAGCGATACACAAATCCTAGTCTAGAAAGCTATGACCCTATTACAGATTATATGGGTTTTAAGCCTAGCAATAGGCCTAAGTTCAACACTGATGATCTTGAAAATTTTTCGATGAAGGAACTGGGTGCCTTGGTGAATACCTTTGACGGGATTTATTACACCGATACATATGGCGTCTATGCCAACGAGTGGTTTGACAAGGGGAGTATAAACGAACATAGCGGTCTTGTCTATGGAGGACTCACGGCCAAAGATGCCCACCTAATCGTCCAACATTATCAGGCCAAGAAACTGACTTTGTTGGAGTTCAACCTCCTGGCTTCGCCAACTGAGGCAGGACCTAGGCAACAGGTGGAGCAAGCCCTCGGCTTTCGGTTCACGGGCTGGACTGGGCGAGTTTTTGACAATCTGGACACCACCAATAATCCAGACCTACCTCGTTGGGTGGTCAGGATGTATAAGGACCAACACCAAGGGCGATATGGATTAAGTGGACCCGGAATTGTATTGGTGCACGAAAATGGGACTCTCGACATCTTGGCGGACAAAAAGGACTTAGACTCCTTGGTCCCAACGATCGTATCAAGCCCCCAAATGCAGGCTGAATATGGCGTGCCAGCCACCATGCCCTACCCTTTTTGGATCGACATCGTGGAGCCCATTGGGGACACCAAAGTCTTGGCTCGATATGAGCTACATCCTAATTCGAGAGGAGACTCCATCTTGCATCTCCATCATATCCCTAAAACCTTTGCGGCAGCGATGCAGCTAGGGGGGCGGACCAATGCCTGGTATTTCTGTGGTGATTGGTCTGATAACCCGATCCCATATAACAATACCTACTTTGCGGGGGTGCAGCATATCAGCTTCTTGTTCTATCCCATCCTTGATGACACCGATCGGCGCAGTTTTTTTTGGAAGTACTACCACCCGCTCATTCGCCAAATCCTGGCCAATAGCTTCAGGAAGGATTAAGTCGTTATTTTGCTGACTTACTTGCCGTTCCATCCCCCAACCCTATTATGGTCCTGAACTACATTTGGCTGGCCTTTTTCCTGATTGCCTTCGTGATCGCAGCGCTAAAGGCTGTGATAGAGGGGGATATGAGCCTATTTCCTAGCTTGGTAGAAGCCATGTTCGACAATGCCAAAAAGGGATTTGAGATTTCTCTTGGCCTAACTGGCGCCATGGCACTCTGGATGGGCCTACTGAACATTGGCGAGCAATCAGGTCTGATTGGCGTTGTAGCTCGTTGGGTGACGCCGTTTTTTGCTAAGCTGTTCCCTGAGGTGCCTGCTGGCCATCCCGTCATGGGTGCTATGCTGATGAATTTTAGTGCCAATATGTTAGGACTGGATAATGCCGCCACCCCACTTGGCCTTAAAGCCATGCAAGGGCTTCAAACCCTCAATCCCGAAAAGGAAACAGCTAGCAATGCACAGATTATGTTTTTGGTCATCAATACTGCAGGATTGACATTGATCCCTGTTTCGGTGATGGCTTTACGGCTGCAGGCAGGGTCAGCCAACCCCTCGGACGTGTTTCTGCCAAGCCTAATCGGCACTAGCGTTTCAGCCATCAGCGGGATCATTATCGTCAGCCTCTGGCAGCGGATCAACCTGCTCAATTGGGTTGTGCTTGGTGTGCTTGGTATTTTCTGCGCCTTGCTGGCAGGCCTTGTGACCCTATTGGCAGGCATGCCTGAGGAACAACTTAGCAAAGTCTCGGCAGGGGCCAGTAGTTTGATCTTATTGGTGATTGTAGTTAGTATCCTGACCTACGGGATGCGAAAGGGCCTCAATGTCTATGACCATTTTATTGACGGGGCCAAACAAGCCTTTGAGACTGCTGTAAAAATAATTCCCTACATCTTGGCCATGCTGGTTGCCATCGGGGTGTTCAGGGCAAGTGGTGCGCTGGATTACGTTTTGCAAGGATTCGCTTTTGTGGCAGGAAGCCTAGGCCTAGATACTGGATTTGTAAATGCGTTGCCCACTGGCCTCATGAAGCCATTTAGTGGCGGCGGAGCCCGTGGCCTGATGGTCGAGGCCATGAAAACTTATGGACCTGATAGTTTCACTGGTCGATTGGTCTGCGTGTTGCAAGGCAGCACCGAAACCACGTTCTATGTCTTGGCGGTTTACTTTGGATCAGTTGGCATCAAGCGGACACGTTATGCAGCAACAGCCGGCCTGTTGGTGGACCTGATTGGTATCATTGCGGCAATTTATTTGGGCTACTTGTTTTTTGGGAGTCTGGCTGGGTTAGCTGTGTCCGCCCCCATACCCACAAGCCTCCCGCACTAATCGCTAACAGGAAAACTCCGACTAACATCGACCATGTGGGTTGTTGTTTACCCTCAAGCAGTAGGCGGACGTCAGGAGCCAAACTACCGAGCTGCATAACAACCAGGGTTCGAGGCACTGCGCCCAATAAGCCCATGATAAAGATTATCCTCATTCTGATTTTGGTACGAGCCAAAACCATTGTCCCAAGGGCAAACGGTACCACAGGGCTCATCCGGAACCAAAAAATGGCCCACGCCCCTTGCGATGCCAAACGTTGGTCCAACCGTTGGATCTGATCCTTGGCCTTAGGATTTTTGAGTAATAAGGTATCAATATTACCGGCTGCCCTAAGCCACCATCTTGCACCTACGAGCCCTACCACATTGGCTAACAAAAAGGCAGGCACCCATATACCTATGCCAACCATACCAAGTTGATAACCTAGAAGCAGAGCTAAGGTCGTACCGTGCGACAACCCAAGTCCTAAGAAAATTGAGACAACCAACAAACACAATAGTTGACCCAAGAAATGGGCAGGCATCCCTTGGCTAACCAGATAGTATGCCACCAGCCCACTGCCAATGCCTGGCCCAACCATAGTATAGATCCAGGGCAGACTCGCACCTAAACGCCTTAAGGGGTTAGGTCGATAGGCTAGATCAGAGCTAAAATCATTGCTTGGTACTTTGCTAGGGTCATCGGGTTGATCTTTGGGCATTTGGGGCATTTGTGGCAAATAAGGCAAGTTCTGAAAGCCAAAAAACGCTAATTTTGACCGTATGCCAGCTCCTATTCTTGCGCCATCCTTATTGGCCGCCAATTTTGCCAACCTCGCACACGATATCCAACAGGTTAGTGACGCAGGCGCCCCTTGGCTCCACCTAGATGTAATGGATGGGCGGTTCGTACCCAATATTTCGTTTGGGTTGCCCGTTATTGAGGCAATTAACCGCACTACTGATTTGCACCTTGACGTTCATTTGATGATTCTGGAGCCTGAACGCTGGGTAGACCACTTTGCTTTGGCAGGTGCCAACACCCTAACTGTTCACCTCGAAGCCAGCACCCATTTGCATCGCACCTTGCAAGCTATCCGTGCTGCAGGCATGAAAGCAGGGGTAGCCCTCAATCCACATACCCCTGTCAGCGCCTTAGCCGATGTAGCTGGCCTTATTGACTTGGTTTGCCTGATGTCTGTTAACCCCGGCTTTGGAGGCCAAGCATTTATCGAAGGTACCTTTAAGAAGATCGAACAGGCCGTCTTGTTGGGTCAACAGAGCGGCAATCATTTCCTGATTGAGATCGATGGTGGTGTAGGACCTGACAATATCCAGAAGATTACTGCCGCTGGAGCCAATGTGCTGGTGGTTGGCAATAGCTTGTTCAAAAATCCTGATTTGGCAGCTGGTTATATGCAGCTCCAATCCCTTGCCAGCCGACCTGCCCATGCCTAAGGATAATCAGTGCCATCCCTGGACATGTTTGGATTGGGGCACAACAAGTGGTCGATGGCTTATGTGCTTTTGCCTATTCTTGGGTGTCCTATTCAGTAGATCGAGCTATGGGCAGGATGAGGCATCAAAATCTGCTTTTAATTCATCCAAAACTTCCCTGACTATTTCTGGTCGCGTAACGGAGGTTGACGGTACGCCCATAGAAGGTTGCCAAGTCATCATCAAAGGCCAAAATGCCAAAACAAATACTGATAGCACTGGCAAGTATACAATCACTGCTAATAGTACCAAGTCGGTCAGTATTAGTTTTCAGCACGTTGGCTACCTCGCCTTCACGCAAGTTCTCAAACCAGTTGCTGGCAAAACAGCTTATTCCCTATCCCCTACGCTGAGTTTCAAACCTACCGAAACCTCAGAGGTGGAGATCACGGCTAGTGATAAGTTCCGTGACCAAGTCAGCATCACCGAGCTGAAACCCAAAGACATCAAAACCTTGCCCAGTACGTTTGGTGACTTCAATATGATTTTGGCAACCTTGCCTGGTGTTATTAGCAACAACGAGCTCAGCAGCCAATACTCTGTCCGCGGTGGCAACTTTGACGAGAACTTGGTTTACGTCAATGACATCGAGATTTACAGGCCCTTCCTTGTGCGGGCAGGGCAACAAGAAGGACTCAGCTTTGTCAACCCAGATATGGTCAAAAGCGTAGAGTTTAGCTCAGGAGGGTGGCAACCGCGGTTTGGCGACAAATTGAGCTCGGTGCTTAACGTGGCTTACAAAACACCTACCAAATTTGGTGGTTCACTAACTGCAGGTATCCTGAACCAAGCTGTTAGCCTAGAGGGCACTGCACTCAACAATCGCCTGTCTTGGGTGGCTGGCGTGAGGCGCAAGTCCAGCCAGTACCTCTTTTCGCAAAGTTTCTTGACCTCGGGCCTACCTGTAACGGGCGAGTACTTGCCCAACTTCGTAGATGCCCAGACATTTCTCAACTACAACTTCACGACCAAGGCAGACAGTGCCGCAGGCCGAGCGACCACTTTGGGCCTATTGGTGAGCTATGCCAACAACAACTACTTGGTTCGCCCCAAAGACCGTGAAACAGACTTTGGCACGCTAACCCAGACCCTGAGGCTATACATTGCCTTCATCGGTCAGGAGAAGCTGTTTTATGAAACCTGGCAAGCGGGGCTAAAACTCTCGCATACCTATAACCCCAACTGGAAGTCTGACGTTACGTTTTCGGCTGTCAGCACCACCGAGCGCGAAAGAACAGACATCGAGGGTGGATACCGACTCTGCGATGTCCAGAAGGACCCCTCTAAAAGCAACTTTAATGAGTGTGTAGGTGAGCGAGGCATCGGAACCTACTACCAATATGCCCGCAATGATCTGGATGCGATCATCCTCAATGTCCTGAACAGAAACTACTATCGCCTTGACCCTAGGAATAAATTTGAGTTTGGCATTTCCTTGGCCCAAGAACAGGTCAACGATCGACTAGACGAATACACCTTTGTGGACAGCAGTGACTTTGTGCGGGTCAGCCCCTACATTTTTGCTACCAACAAGACAATTACCAACCGCATCAGCGGCTATGCCCAACATACCTGGCTGCCAAGCTCGACTACCACGATTACCTACGGATTGCGCTATCAATATAGCAACCTCAACAGGCAGCATTTGCTGAGCCCAAGGATCCAACTCAGCTACAAACCCGAAATCACACAGGACATCATTTTCAAGCTTTCGACCGGGATCTACCATCAGCCACCTTTCTATCGGGAAATGCGCAATGCTGCAGGTGTGGTCAACACTGGACTATTGGCCCAGAGCTCAGCCCACTTTATCGGTGGAGCAGACTATAATCTAAAACTTTGGGGACGACCATTTAAGATCACGGGCGAAGCCTACTACAAATACCTCTGGAACGTGGTGCCTTATGATGTAGACAACGTTCGACTACGGTATTTTGCCACCAACTCCGCCGTTGCTTACGCTGCGGGCACCGACCTCAGGTTCAGTGGTGAGTTTATCAACGGAGCTGAGAGCTGGGTTAGCCTTGGCGTGATGCAGACCAAGGAGCTTATCGATGGTAACCCATCAGGTTGGACACGTCGTCCAACTGACCAACTGATCACAGCCTCTGTATTTTTTCAGGATCATTTGCCGAATGCCCCTAGTGCCCGAGTGTACCTCAATGCAATTTGGGGCACAGGACTACCTTTTGGCCCTCCAGGGGACTTGGCCAACCGTGGTGCGCTTAGTGGAGCTCAATATCGCCGTGTGGACATCGGTTTCAGCAAGATCATCGTCCTGACAAGGGGCAAGGGAGCTGGCCATATCTTTGATAACATCTGGTGCGGCCTCGAGGTCCTGAACTTGCTTGGTGTGGACAACACCATCAGCTATACTTGGGTCAAGGATGTGTTTAACACACAGTTTGCGGTGCCCAATACCCTCTCGACCCGGTTCTTTAACCTACGGGTCATTGGTACATTATTGTAGGCAGCAAGCTGATGCTTATCTTACTTTAACGTATTAAATGCAGATAAGGAATTCAATCCCACTACACGGTCCGGCAAAGGATGCCATCCCTTCAATAGTATAGCAAGGGCAACAATGGTTTTAGAGGACGCACGCAAACTACCAAAACCAATCCCTTATCTTACTTTAAGGCCATAAAGTACCAATAAGATGTATTTGCAAGAGCTCACAATAGCCGACGAGGTAACATACAAACAGTTTTTCCAGCAAGGGTTGGCGGAATACCCGCAGTTTTTTCGCCTCACCATCCAAGATGACCAA
>CANHWS010000035.1 GCA_947464365.1 Cytophagaceae bacterium
TGCTACACTAAACGTAGTGCCCGTAACACCTGGCCCACTAAACACTCCAGACTGCAGACTCTGCAACTGCGCCACCGCATTGGATAAACAATAGGCCGAATCAAGCCCAATAAACCGCCCATCAGAGCCGGAGTTGACCGTGAGGCGGATGGTATCCCGTTTCTGACAGGTGCCAAGGCCACCAGTGGTGTAGAAGATATTGCGCGCCCCCAGGCCGGCAATCCGAGGATTAAACAAACCCGATGGGCTAACTCCAGCGCCAGAAAACTGACCTCCCGGAGGGGTAGCAACCAACTGAAATGGAGGAGCACTAGTGCAATAGGCATTCCCATCCTGACCTGGAGCAAAGGCCGGCAGCTGGTTCGGATCCCCAGTCCGGATCATGTTAAACATTACCCTCGACTGGATCAGACGTTGGAAATACTCAACCACCAAATCCACCTGCCCTCCTAGCACAATACCACAGCCATTGCCAGGAATAATCTGCGCGAACTGCTGCTCTCGCCATGAGTCATATAGCCAAGTAGCCCCACCATCGGTGCTAATCCGGATCCCATCATCGGCCCCATATTGAAAAGCATAGTAGCCCAGTGGCAGATTTTCCCTACGCCTAAACCGAATAGCAAAGCTTTCCCGGTACTCGCAGCTCACTTGGTTGCTATCGATGCGTGCATTGTTACCTGCCGGGATCGGTCCACGGTCCCAATCAAAGTCAAAGGACAAGTCCGTCTTCGTGAAGTATCCTTTGTAATTAGTTGGGTTGAAGAAGTCTTGGATAGCAGGGTTAACAAGATTATTAACCAGTGGCAACACCGTCTGCCAAGTATAGACATGGGCCACCCATTGGTTCACACCATAGCGGGCAGGTTGTGGATTCGTGATCTGTAAGGTCCTCAGAACCTTAAACGCAAACTGATTGACTTGGCTTGTGATCACCGGCGAGCTGCTGACTAGGCGAATCTTATAGCCTCTTGTAACGGTCGGGATGGTCGGACCCGGTGCAGTATTGGCCGGGATGATGAAGTTGATGAACATATTCTGACCATTACCTACGGCCATCGACCCGACTACCACTGGCCTAGCAAAGCTGCCCACACTATCTGACAGCTGCACTGTCATGATGTTACCAGCATTCATACCTCCAGCGTCGAACTTGATCTGGAGACCAAAGCCTTGGCAAAAGTTATAGGAAGCATTATAGTAGCCGACTAGCTCGGGCGTGCCGATAAACTGCGCATGGGCGCCAAAAACGCAACAGCACCAACCAATAAGGCAGAGGAGATAATATTTCATTTGGGCAATTTCGGTGTGTGAAATCAATAAAAATGGATGTGAAAATAACAAACACACCAGTCAATTGCAAATTTGCCATTACCCCAGTCGGCAGGACTGTCATCTGTTGGGGTGCAATGCGATGGCCTTAAATAGTCCTTAGGAACATCCGGCATTATAGGATAGAGAGGCCTATATGTGCCCCACAATAACCTAATGGAACAATATTTATTTCTGGCGGATCATCCGTTTAGTCTTTTGTTATGCCCCTGCCTTGCTCGTTGAAAGGTTAGGACGTGTTTACGACCTAGACTACAAAAAGTTAATCCTCGGCCAATCCCGACCAAAAACTAGTATATTGCGACCGTCACGAGTGCCAGTTGTACGGTGCTGAGGTATGACGAAACATCATGAATATCCAGATAACGCTGCCCGATGGGGCAGTGAGGGAATACCCTCAAGGGACTACCGCACTACAGGTAGCCTTAAGCATTAGCGAAGGCCTAGCCCGCAACGTGCTAGCGGCAAAAGTCAATGGCATTGTCCACGACGCAACCCGCCCGATCAACGAGTCAGTCTCGTTGCAATTACTCACCTTTAACGACCCTGACGGCAAAGCTACCTTTTGGCACAGCAGCGCTCACCTCATGGCCGAGGCGCTCGAAGCCCTCTACCCTGGCGTGAAGCTAGCTATTGGCCCCGCCATCGAAAACGGCTTCTATTATGATGTCGATTTTGGTGACCGTAGCCTCAGCCCAGACGAGTTTGGCACCATTGAGGCCAAAATGCAGGAGTTGGCCAAGACCAACAGCACCTACACCCGTCAAGAAATCTCAAAGGCCGAAGCTGTTGCCTACTTCGAACAGAAGGGAGACCCTTACAAATTGGAGTTGCTCGAGGGTCTTGAGGACGGTAGCATCACGTTCTACACCCAAGGCAACTTTACGGATCTTTGTCGCGGACCACACATCCCGTCAACTGCGCCTATCAAGGCCATCAAATTGATGGCAGTGGCTGGCGCTTATTGGCGTGGAGACCAAAACCGCCAACAGTTGACCCGTATTTACGGCATCACGTTCCCGAAAGCCAAAGAGCTGACAGACTACTTGACCTTGCTGGAGGAAGCCAAAAAGCGCGACCACCGCAAGATCGGCAAGGAGATGGAACTCTTCACCTTCAGCGAGCGTGTAGGAGCAGGGTTGCCTTTGTGGCTTCCAAAAGGCACTATCCTTCGCGAGCGGCTCGAGAGCTTCCTACGTAAGGCACAGGTCAAAGCTGGCTATACACCAGTCGTGACCCCGCATATCGGTTCCAAACAGTTGTATGTAACTTCTGGCCACTACGAAAAGTATGGCAAGGACTCATTCCAACCTATCCGTACGCCAGACGAAGACGAGGAGTTCTTGCTCAAACCCATGAACTGCCCTCACCATTGCGAGATTTACCGTCACAAACCACGCAGCTACCGCGAGCTTCCCGTTCGCCTGGCTGAGTTCGGCACCGTTTATCGATACGAACAAAGTGGCGAGCTCCATGGCCTGACAAGGGTACGGGGTTTTACACAAGACGACGCCCACATCTTCTGCCGGCCAGATCAGGTAAAGGAGGAGTTCCTTAAGGTCATTGACCTTGTGATGCATGTGTTCAGCACTATGGGTTTTGACAAGTTCACTGCGCAGATCAGCCTGCGGGACCCAGACAACAAGGCCAAGTACATCGGCAGCGACGAAGCATGGGAACGTGCTGAGTCTGCCATCATCGAAGCCGCTGCAGAGGTTGGCCTCGAAACGGTAACAGAAGTAGGCGAGGCGGCATTCTACGGCCCCAAGCTTGACTTTATGGTGCGAGATGCGCTAGGCCGCAAATGGCAACTAGGTACCATCCAGGTGGACTACCAACTGCCAGAGCGTTTCGAGCTTGAGTACATTGGTAGTGACAACGCCAAACACAGGCCTGTCATGATCCACCGAGCACCTTTCGGTAGCCTCGAGCGATTCATCGCCGTACTAATCGAGCATTGTGCTGGCAACTTCCCGCTTTGGTTAGCCCCCGAGCAGGTCATCGTGTTGCCAATCTCGGAAAAACACGTTGACTACGCTCGCCAGATCAAGACCGAGCTCGAAGAACTTGATATCCGTGGCAGTGTGGACGAACGTGACGAAAAAATGGGCCGTAAAATCCGAGATGCGGAAGTCAGCAAAGTACCGTTCATGCTCATCGTTGGTGAGAAAGAACAGCTTGAGCGCTCAGTATCTGTCCGGATGCATGGCATGCAAGACCTAGGCACCATGCCTATCACTGGCTTTGTGGATCATTTCCGTAACGCCATTTCCGACTCCATGTCCAGCAAAAAGACCCCAACTGCGCCAGCAGCCACAGCCTAAGTACCTGATTGGCCTATTTCGGCATACCATTTGTGTCAGACGTGGGCGACAACGCTATCACAAACCCTTAACATCATCAATCCTAGTGGCCTTGCGGTAATAATTGTGACAAGCCGTCACACCGTTTAACCTCTGCAGGGCCACTTTCCTACACCAATGTCAAAACTACACATGGTCGATCTGGTGACGCAACACCAGAAGATACAAGCCGAACTCGAGGACGCCATCCTCTCTGTTGTGCGCTCTGCCGCCTACATCAAAGGGCCAGATGTCAAATTGTTCGAGACCGAATTGGCTACCGCAATTGGCGCCAATCACGTCATCGGCTGCGCTAATGGTACCGATGCACTCCAAGTAGCCCTTATGGCGCTTGACCTCCCAGCTGATGCTGAGATCATCGTACCAAGTTTTAATTACGTCGCCACAGCCGAGGTCATCAGCCTACTGAAACTGACCCCAGTATTTGTCGATGTACATCTAGATACCTACCAGATCGATGTAGCCAAAATTGAGGCTGCTATCACCCCCAAGACCAAGGTCATCATGCCAGTCCACCTCTTCGGGCAGTGTGCTG
This sequence comes from Cytophagaceae bacterium, assembly GCA_947464365.1. Classification (GTDB taxonomy): domain Bacteria; phylum Bacteroidota; class Bacteroidia; order Cytophagales; family Flexibacteraceae; genus CANHWS01. The sequence goes on from CANHWS010000035.1 coordinate 4,231, forward strand.
ACATGGAACCTATTTTGGCATTGGCAGCTAAGCATAACCTCTACGTCATCGAAGATACTGCTCAAGCTATCTCAGCAGAATACACCTTTAGCGACGGTACCGTCAAGAAAGCAGGCACGATGGGCCATGTCGGTACCACTAGCTTCTTCCCAAGCAAAAACCTCGGCTGTATGGGCGACGGTGGGGCAATTTTCTGTAACGATGACGCTCTGGCAGATCGACTAAAGACTATCGCCAACCATGGCCAAAGGCAGCTCTACCTATTCGAGCGCGTCGGTGTCAACTCACGTCTTGATACTATCCAAGCAGCAGTCTTGCGTGTCAAGTTACGCTACCTTGATGGCTATAACGCTGCCCGCCAAAAGGCCGCTGATACCTATCGGGAGCTTCTGGCACCATACTCAGACATCATCGTACCAGCCACCGTTAGCAACAGCACACACGTCTATCACCAATACGTATTGCGCCTCGCCAAAGGTAACCGCAACCAAGTCAAAAAATTGATGGACGGATACGGCATCCCAACTATGATCTACTACCCATTCCCACTGAACCTACAGGAGGCCTTTGCCTACCTAGGACAAGGGGAAGGACTGTTCCCGATCAGCGAGCAACTATGTCATGAGGTTATCGCACTGCCAATGCACACCGAGCTCAGCCACGAGCAACAGGCACGCATTGTGGAGCACCTAGTGAAGGCTGTACAAGCAACCCTCTAGGGAAGCCAAACCGCCCTAGGTACCTAATCAACAAGACGCCCTGACAGTGTTCGACATTGTCAGGGCGTTTTTATTTCAGGTTATCCTCAGCAAAGGTGATTAAAAGGTCGATGCTACCATTTGATGACCTGCATACGACCCAAACACATCTAAGGCCTAATTTCAATCTTAAGTGGCACCTTGATCCAGGCCCAAAGGGTATCCATCTGGGCGTCAGAAACCGCGATACATCCATCAGTCCAATCGATACCAGCACTTTGGGAGATGGCATATCCAGGCCCACCACAACCATGCAACATCACCAAACCACCTGGTGATACGCCCATACGTTTAGCCTTCAGTTGGTCTGCTTTGTTGGGGTACGAAATATGGAAGGACCTATAAAAACTACTGTTCGGGTTGGCATAATCAAGCTGATAGACGCCTTCAGGCGTTTTTGAATCCCCCTCTTGGCGCTTAGGCCCAATAGGATCTTGACCTAGACAAACCTTCATCGCCCTCACAAGGGTATCCCGATGCCATACCTCAAGCCTGCGGTCATGTTTAAAAACCACTAAATGACTAACCAAACGCTCTGGTATTAACCTGTTCGATTTGTCAGGAATAGACTTAACCAGAAATGCAGAAGCCACCAATATGACCACCATAAACACCCCTGTGAGCAGGGACCACCTTCGGAGCTTAGAAGCTAACATCATATGAAAAAAACAAACTAAACGCATTAGCAATGGCAAGATGCCAAGTTGGCCCTCAAAATAACACAAATGACAAGCAAAGGCCAAACCGCTTACTGACACAACAAAAAAAAGCCCAATGTATTGCTACACAGGGCTCTCTTTTATTTGATCAAATGATCCAGCACGAATAGGAGAAGGACTAGGCCTTGTTCTCGTCTTCGGCGGCTTCGTCAGCAGCAGGAGAATCATCACCGGCAGGAGCTTCTTCAGCAGCGTCAGTGACGTCAATTTCCGCAACTGGAGCCTCATTGGCTTCTACTTCTGCAACAGGTGCTTCAGCAACTACTTCCTCAGCAACAGCATCAACGACGATGGCCTCAGAAACAGCGCTAGCTGCTACTTTAGCACCACCACCACTGCGGCGTGAGCGACGGGTTGACTTGGCAGCCTTTTCTTCTTTGGCGGCCAATAGAGTTTCGTTGAAATCAACGAGCTCGATGATGCACATCTCAGCATTGTCACCAAGGCGGGTACCCAACTTGATGATGCGGGTATAACCACCAGGACGTGTTGCTACCTTATCAGCTACGGTACCAAAAAGCTCTTTCAAGCTCTCCTTGTTTTGCAAAAATGCAAACACGGTCCGACGGCTGTGGGTGCTGTCATCCTTGCTTCTGGTCAACAGAGGCTCGACATATTTGCGGAGCTCGCGTGCCTTGGCAACGGTGGTCTTGATACGCTTATGCAGGATGAGCGACGATGCAAGGTTGCTCAACAAGGCGGCACGGTGAGATGCGGTGCGGCCTAAGTGATTGTTTTTTTTGCCGTGTCTCATGGTCTGTTATTCTTCGTCTAGACGATATTTGGAAACGTCAAGGCCAAAAGTTAGTCCCTTCTCAGCAATCAGTTGCTCAAGCTCAGTAAGAGATTTCTTACCGAAGTTCCTGAACTTCATCATGTCTGATACCTCTAGGCGGGCCAAGTCACCTAGGGTTTTAATATCGGCAGCCTTGAGGCAGTTGTAAGCACGCACTGACAGATCAAGATCAGTCAATGAGGTCTTGAGCAACTTGCGCATGTGCAACCACTCCTCATCAACAACCTCTTCTTCAGCAGGTTTGGTGCTCTCAAACGTGATCGTTTGGTCACTAAACAACCGGAAGTGGGCAATCAGGATATTGGCAGCACCTTTCAGTGCGTCTTCGGGATGGATGCTGCCATCCGTCTGGATGTCAAGCAATAGGCGCTCATAATCAGTACGCTGCTCAACCCGGAAGTTTTCGATGCTGTATTTCACGTTTTTGATAGGCGTGAAAATAGAGTCGATAGGGATGAGGCCAACGAGCTGCTCGTTCACCTTGTTTTCTTCTGCAGGGACGTACCCACGGCCTTTATCAACAGTTAGCTCTACCTCGATTTCCTTAGATGGATCGACGTGGAAAATAACTTGCTCAGGGTTCAGGATCTGGAACGAGTTCGTGAAGTTGGCAATGTCGCCAGCCTTGAACACACTTTGTCCTTTAACGGTAACCACGATCTTGGTAGCAGCAACCTCACCGATCTTCTTGAAACGAACCGTTTTCAGGTTCAAGATCAATTCGGTGACGTCTTCCATAACGCCCTCTATCGTGCTGAACTCGTGCAGGACAGATGGGATGCGTACGGAAGTGATCGCATAGCCCTCGAGGCTCGAGAGTAAAATGCGACGGAGTGCATTACCGATGGTAACGCCGTAGCCTTTCTCTAGAGGTTTGAACTCGAACGTGCCATGGAAGTCGTCCGCCTTCTCCATTACTACCTTGTCAGGCATTTGGAATGACAGTATTGACATAGGTCTTAGTCGGTTAGTGGGTGAGAAAGGGATTAAGATTATTTGCTATAAAGTTCGACGATGAGCGATTCCTGAATGTTTTCAGGAATGGCATCACGCTCAGGGTAGCTCAGGAAGGTACCACTAAGTTCGGCCGAGTTCCAATCCAACCAGTTGTAGGCGCGAGCGCTACGTCCGGCTAGGCTTTCGGTAATAGCTGATAACGACTTGCTCTTCTCACGGACAGCAACCACGTCACCTGGTTTGACACTGTAACTAGCGATGTTCACGACATGGCCATTAACAGTCACGTGTTTGTGCAAGACCAATTGGCGAGCACCACGACGGGTAGGGCTAATGCCCAAACGGTACACTACATTGTCCAGACGCGACTCGAGATAGCGCAACAAGTTTTCACCTGTAACACCATGCTTGCGAGCTGCTTTATCGAACAAGTTGCGGAACTGACGCTCCAACACTCCGTAGATGTACTTGACTTTTTGTTTCTCAGTAAGCTGAACGGCGTATTCGCTTTGTTTACGCCTCTTACCACGACCATGTTGTCCAGGGCCATAGTTCTTTTTCTGCAACGCCTTGCTAGCACCAAAAATAGGTTCGTTGAAACGACGTGCGATTTTGGTTGTGGGTCCGGTATAACGTGCCATTGTTTTTTAACTTGTTATGGGTGAAAAACGGTAAGGTGGTTGCCCAACTTACACACGACGACGTTTAGGTGGACGGCAACCATTGTGCGGCATAGGGGTGACGTCACGAATGAGCGTTACCTCGAGGCCAGAGTTTTGTAGAGTACGGATAGCACTCTCACGACCTGAGCCTGGGCCCTTAACGATCACTTCTACTTTGCGGAGGCCAAGCTCAACAGCGACTTGTGCGCAGTTAGAGGCAGCCATCTGGGCAGCGTATGGTGTGTTTTTCTTTGAGCCTTTAAAGCCCATTTTACCAGCTGAAGCCCAGCTGATAACCTGCCCTTGCAGGTTGGTGGCGGCTATGATGATGTTGTTGAAGGAGGCACGGATATGAACCTGGCCTACTGCTTCTACAACAACAACCCGCTTTTTGGCTTTGTCTTTACGTTTCTGAGCCATTAGTCTTATAGACTGTTGTTTGGGTAATACATGGAGGTGATCAAGCTGCGGCAAGCAGCCCTATGGACACAAAAAGACGGGACGACATCACGTCATCCCGACTTAATGGCCTTGCTACTGAGTTATTACTTAGTAGCTTTTTTCTTGTTGGCAACCGTTTTGCGTTTGCCCTTACGGGTGCGCGAGTTGTTCTTGGTACGTTGACCACGAACAGGCAAGCCTTTCCGGTGACGCAGGCCACGATAGCAACCAATGTCCATCAATCGCTTGATGCTCATTGATACCTCGGACTTGAGGGCACCTTCGGTCTTGAACTCGGTGCTGATCACAAGACGGACGGCATTGGACTCTTCTTCAGTCCATTCCTTCACGCGTTTGTTCTCGTCCACACCGGCTTTGCCTAGGATGGTAGAGGCCGAGCTGCGGCCAATACCAAAAATATAAGTTAGAGATATTACGCCCCTTTTGTTATCAGGGATATCTACGCCTGCGATACGTGCCATAAGTGATTACCCCTGTCTTTGTTTATAACGTGGGTTCTTTTTGTTAATAACATAAAGCTTGCCTTTGCGACGGATTAGTTTGCAATCCACGCTGCGCTTCTTGATAGAGGCTTTGACTTTCATCGACTCCGAGGTGTTTATTTATAACGATAAACGATACGTGCTTTACTAAGATCGTACGGCGACATCTCCATTTTTACCTTATCACCTGGCAGGATTTTGATGTAATTCATCCGCATCTTACCAGAGATATGCGCTATCACTTGGTGGCCATTCTCGAGCTCCACTCTAAACATTGCGTTTGAGAGGGCTTCCATAATGACTCCGTCTTGATCAATGGACGATTGCTTCGCCATAAGTAGTTTTAAGCACTTCTTCTATAAACTTGAATGTGGTCAGCACCATCGGTTTCCCGTCATGCACTGCCACCGTATGCTCGTAGTGGGCTGATACCTTCCGATCCACTGTCCTAATAGTCCAGTTATCTCGCTCAGTCACTACATTGCGGCGGCCTAGGTTAACCATAGGCTCCACCGCTATTACAACTCCCTCCTGTAACAGAGGGCCGATGCCTCGTTTACCGAAGTTAGGAACGTCCGGGGACTCGTGCAACTTAGCACCAACCCCATGTCCAACTAACTCCCTTACTACTGAATACCCTAGAGACTCAACATAGGTCTGGATGACATTACTGACATCCCCAACCCTATTGCCAGCCCTAACCTGCGCTACCCCTAACAGAAGGCTTTGCAAGGTGGCATCCATTAATGCTTGGGTTTCAGGCTTGATCTCGCCTACAGCAAATGTGTAAGCGCTATCCGCATGAAATCCGTCTTTGAACACCCCACAATCGACAGAAACGATATCCCCTTCTTTAAGGACGGTGTCGTTTGGTAAACCATGGACAACAGCCTCATTGACGGAGGTAAGTAATGTCGAAGGGCAGCCATACAATCCTTTGAAGGATGGCTTGGCACCATGGTCGAGTATATACTCGTACGCAATCGTATCTAGGTCAATCGTTTTGACTCCAGGTACCATACGTTTGGCTACCTCTGCAAGAACCCTGCCCAATAGATCACCATTTTGTTGGATGATCTGCAATTCGGACAGTGATTTATAGACAATAGGGCCTTTACCCATGGGTTCGACTAGGCGGCGACTACACCTTCCTCGCGGGCAGTGAAGTTACCAGTTTTCATTAGAGACTCGTAGTGACGCATTGCGCGGTATGAGTCGATTTGTTGGAGGGTATCCAGCACCACACCTACCATAATCAGCAACGAGGTACCGCCAAAGAACTGGCTGAACTCGCGAGACATACCTAGGCTTTGCCCAAGGGCAGGGATGATGGCGATGACGGCAAGGAACAAAGCACCTGGAAGGGTGATGCGGTCAATGACATCAGCGATGTGGCTGGTTGTATCTTCACCTGGCTTGACACCGGGAATAAACCCGTTGTTACGCTTCATGTCATCCGAAATCTGTTGAGGATTGATCGCGATGGCTGTATAGAAGAAGGTGAAAATTATGATCAAGACAGCAAACATTAAGTTGTATTGCCAGCTGAACTGATCGTTGAAGGTTACTGCCAAGAAGTTACCAACGCTGCTATCACGGAAATACTGACCGATAAGCGTAGGAAGAAACATCAAGGATTGTGCGAAAATGATCGGCATAACACCAGCAGTGATGACCTTAATGGGCAGGAACTGCCGTTGGCCACCATAAACTTTGTTACCAACCATTTGACGAGCATACTGGATAGGTATACGACGAGTGGCCTGAGTAAACATGACCACAAGCATCACTACGAAAACCAAGGCTACTAGCTCCAACATGAAGATCATAGCTCCACTCATTGACCGACTAACGGCTTCTGAGATGATGGCACGAGGGAAGCGGGAAATGATCCCGATCATGATCAACATACTAATACCGTTGCCAATGCCCTTTTCTGTGATCTTTTCTCCAAGCCACATACAGAACATGGTTCCGGCAACAAGGGTGAAGATACTAGACGCGTAAAACAAGGTATTGCTTTCGAAAACGCTGGTCATGATGGCCTCCTGCGGCACAGTAGCCGAAAGGTAACCAAGTCCTTGTGCTGCCGTGATGAACACAGTCAGGACGCGTGTGTATTGGTTAATCTTCTTCCGACCACTCTCACCTTCTTTCTGCAAGCGCTGGAAGTAAGGCAAGGCCACGGTCAGCAGCTGTAACACAATACTAGCCGTGATATACGGCATGATACCAAGCCCAAAGATGGAAGCCTTACTGAAGGCACCTCCAAGGAATGTATCAAGCAGTCCGAAGATACCACCGTCAGCGGCATTGAGCTTGTCAGCATCAACACCAGGCAATACGACGTAAGACCCTAGACGAAAGATCGCCAGAAAGAGAAAGGTGTTGATGATCCTAACTCTAAGGTCTTCTATCGAAAAAATCTCCTTAAGGGTGGTAATCAGCTTATTCATGAGGGCTATTTACAATACGACGGCTTTGCCGCCAGCTTTTTCAATGGCTTCGGTTGCGGAGGCAGAGAACGCATGCGCATGTACTTCGACAGACGCATTAAGCTCACCACGACCAAGCACTTTTACTTTATCCTTGCTCGACAACAAGCCGTGCAACTGCAAAAATGCAACATCTACGGTAGAAGTGCTATAAGAATCTGCTAAAGACTGCAGCAAATCCAGGTTGATCACCTTGAAAGTGACCTTGTTCGGGTTTTTAAAGCCGAATTTAGGTACGCGACGATAGAGTGGCATCTGACCACCTTCGAAGCCGACCTTGCGTGAGTAGCCTGAGCGAGACTTAGCACCTTTGTGACCACGGGTACTGGTGCCACCCATACCAGAGCCAGTTCCACGGCCCAGGCGCTTGCGCACTTTGGTTGAGCCTTCTGCAGGCTTAAGATCGTGTAGGTTCATGGTACTTAGACGTTAGTGACTGAAACAAGATGATTAACGACGGCTACCATACCACTGATCTGGGGGTTGAGTACAACCTCGACAGACTTGTTGATACGGCCCAAACCCAGGGCACGAAGTGTAGCTTTTTGATTAGCGGGCTTTTTGATCAGGCTGCGGACCTGAGTAATCCTTACTTTTTGCATGACTGCTACAGGTTATGGCTTAGCCGTTAAAAAGTTTATTGAGAGAGATACCACGCTCACGAGCAATGGTATGTGGGTCACGCATGTTGGCCAAGGCGTCGAACGTAGCCTTAACCACGTTGTGTGCATTGGACGAACCTTTTGACTTGCCCAATACGTCTTTGATACCAGCACTCTCCAACACGGCGCGCATAGCACCACCAGCAATAATGCCAGTACCCTTAGAGGCAGGCTTCAGCAGGACGAAACCGCCTGAGAACTTACCATAGTTTTCGTGAGGAACAGTACCAACTTTGGTAACTGGGACTTTAATTAGGTTTTTCTTGGCGTCGTCAATGGCCTTGGTGATGGCATCGGTGACCTCATTGGCTTTGCCGAGGCCCCAACCAACAGTGCCGTTACCGTCTCCGACGACAACAAGTGCCGAGAAGCTGAAACGACGTCCACCCTTGACAACTTTGGCAACGCGGTTGATGGCGACTACCTTGTCTTTGAGCTCTACGTCTGATGCGCGAAGTACTTTTGCGGTTTGCGGGATCATGAGTGTTAGCGAGGGGTGCTGATTAGAATTTAAGCCCGCCTTCGCGAGCACCTTCGGCAAGGGCTTTCACCCGGCCATGATAGAGATAACCACCACGGTCGAACACTACCTCGGTGATGCCAGCGCTAACCGCCTTTTCGGCAAGTTTAGAACCGACTAGTTTGCTTACGTCAACTTTGTTGACCGTCTGCTCGCCCAACTCGTGCGATGAGGCAGAGGCAAGAGTGCGACCATCGACATCATCAATGAGCTGTGCATAGATGGCCGAATTGCTACGGAAAACGCTCAAGCGCGGCTTTGTGGCCGAGCCATTGACGCGCTTCCGAATGCGCATCTTGATTTTATTTCTGCGAATTGTTTTGGCAGTTGCCATAACCTTTCAGTATTGCTAAACAGTGAGTACGATTGATATAGTATTGCGACAGTCTGTCTGGATAGATTGTGGCACGATGTGGCGCACAAAGCACTGTAAATAGCGCCACAACCTATCTGACAAGGCTACCTTATTTTGCTGAGGTTTTGCCAGCTTTACGACGAACAACTTCGCCCACAAACCTGACACCCTTGCCTTTGTAAGGCTCTACTGGGCGCAGACCACGCAGTTTAGCAGCGACCTGACCAACGAGTTGTTTGTCAGTACCTACTAAGGTCACAATTGGGTTCTTACCTTTTTCAGTAACAGCCGTGGCAGTTACCTCGATCGGCAGCTTGAAAACAATAAGGTGGGAATAACCTAAAGCTAGCTCTAACACGTTATTGGCTGCTACGCTGGCTTTGAAACCAACACCCACAAGCTCAAGCGTAAGTTTATATCCTTCGCTCACACCGATGACCATATTGGAGATCAGGGAACGATAGAGACCGTGCATGGCACGGTGACGTTTTTGGTCAGTTGGGCGCTCTACCAAGATCTCACCATCTGCCACTGATACCGTAATATCGGTATCAACTGCCTGAGAGAGGGATCCTTTAGGGCCTTTGACGGTTACCAGATTGTTGGCGGCTACGCTTAGCTCTACACCACTAGGTAACACGATGGGTTTTTTTCCTACGCGAGACATTTCTGTTTGGTGTTAGAGGATTAATAAACGTAACAAAGCACTTCTCCACCGATGTTAAGGGTGCGGGCTTCTTTATCTGTGATCACACCTTTACTGGTGCTTAGGATGGCGACTCCTAGACCGTTAAGTACACGAGGCAGGTTATCAGAAGCGACATACTTGCGCAGACCTGGCTTGCTTACACGGGTTAATGCCGTGATCGCTGGGCGACGGGTTTGAGCGTTGTATTTGAGCGCTATCTTGATGGTGCCTTGAGGACCAACTTCGTCAAACTTGTAGCTATGGATATAGCCCTTTTCAAAGAGCACCTTCGTTAGCTCCTTTTTGATGTTTGAAGCCGGAATCTCCACCACTATATGGCGTGCCTTCTGCGCGTTTCTCACGCGGGTCAGGAAATCGGCTATGGGGTCTGAATGCATGGTTACCGAACCGTTTTGCTATTGTCAAAAATCGGATTGCAAAGGTAGGCAAAATGTCCACGCACACAAGTCTAGGCATGCAAAAAGTTTAGCGGATTTATGCAATGGGCTGAAAATGACAGACTTATATCTAAAATATTTAATATCAAGCACTTAGATAGTAGTCAAAATCAGTCGTTTAGCCGTGTCAGAGTGCATTGGTCGCGACACGGACCACACTACCCTGCCCAAGTACCGCCGGGAACGTGATCTGGGAGGAAAAATCAGCCCAGTTCTGGAGGTCTGTGCTCTTGAGCATTCCCATCTGTTTGGTCAGTGGTCGCTCGAGGTAGATAAACCACTCTTTGCCGATCCGGGCCAAGGTTGGGCTCTTCGCCTGATAAGCCCCATGGATGGGGTCAGAAGCCTGCCCATAAGGCCCTGTCGGGAATACACTGGTGCTGAGGGTGATGTTATAGTCCGAGCTCGGCAGTGTGGCTGCATTGACGCCGAACAGATAGAAGTACTTCCCTAACTTCATGATTGTCCCGTCGATTAGCGGAAAGCCAAGGTCCGAAATCACGTTGGCTGGTCTGAAGCTCTTGAAGTCTGGCGTTACTGCACTATAGGCCCGATAGTTAGCCCCTACAGGTGTCAGATTTTCGGTTTCAACATAACGCCCAAACACGGAAGCTGAGAAAACGATCTGGAAACGGCGGCGGGCTCTGTCATAATACAGATCTGGCGTCGTTACCGCCTGGGCACCAGCAACGGTATCCATGATCCCGATATAGGTGGGGGCGGACCAAACCTTGAGGTCACGGCTGGTAGTATAACCTATCCCTTTGGCCAAGGGGCCAATACCATACACCATGTGGTAGATCCCGGCGCTGTCACGTACCACGGACGGATCATGCACTGCAGAGTCCCCAAGGGTGGATACGAACTGAGGTTGAATCTTACTTTCGGCCCAGCGATACCCATCCGTACTTGTGCAAAGTCCTAGGCTCGCTTTCTGCCCGCCCATTTGTTTAGCATAGACGAAAACGTATGTACTATCCTGCTGGGCATGAGCTTTCAGACCAAAGGTGGTCAGAGCTAAAGTCAACAACAGACCAATAGGATAAAGACGATCCAGAATAGGCATAATCGATGGGGGTTAACTTAGATTACTTTACTGATGATGATGACCATAGGTTGTTCTTGTCCCTTAGTCGATACCCTAACGCAAAGTTTGTTCCAAATGTTGGCTAACGAGGCAAAACGCAATATTTGATAACATTTAGTTGCCTGTAAGACATCTGGCTATGGAGCAACGATGGATGCCTCTTGTGTGTTCGGGAAGTTGACCCTAAGGGATTCATAGACAACGTCATGGATCCGGCCGCGCATCTGGTTTTTGGTTAGTTTGTTGTTAGTGGCATCGGGATAGACCCTATTGCTGAGGAAAACAAAAACCAGATCATAAACAGGATCGACCCAGACACAGTTGCCTGTGAAGCCGGTGTGTCCATACGTTTCGGGGCTCGCATACTGGCTGATCGGCGCCTTTTCGCGTTTTTCTAGCGGTGGTTTGTCCCAGCCTAGGCCACGAGTGGTCCCGTCAACACGACGGCCAAACTGCGCAACCACCCCAGGGGGCAAATAGCGTTGGCCACCATAATAGCCGTCTTGCAGATTCATTTGGAGCAAAACCGCTAGGTCGTTGGCATTACCAAATAGGCCAGCATGGCCAGCCACACCACCCAAAAGCGCAGCTGTCTGATCATGCACGGTGCCGAGGACAAGGCCCCTACGCCAGGTGCTATCCAGCTCGGTGGGGGCTATTAAGCCTGGAGCCATTGTGTTTAGCGGATTGTAGGTCAGGCGAGTGCCAAGTTTCGCAAATAGCTTGTTGGTCAGGTAGACATTCAGCGGCTGGTGGGTGATCCGCTCAACAATCCGTTGTAACAACAAAAACGAAAAATCGCTGTACTTCGTGTCATATTTACCATCCTTATTGGTCGGCAATCTGTCTGACCTCAGGATCCAGGCCCAGACCGAATCAGTGGTGCTAGGTTGGGTATAGATATGTGGCGTCACCTCTTGCGTGAAACCTTCCTCTGGCCGATCGCAATACCACTTAAAGGAAAGCTGTTTGTTGATCATCGTCCGCTTCCAGAACGGGATAAAGGGCTGCAAACCTGCACGATGCTCTAACAGTTCCTGCAACAAGATATCTTCCTTGTTGGTGCCCATAAGCTCGGGTAAGTAATTACTAATCGGCTGGTCTAGGCTGATCAGCCCATTACCAACTAGCTGCATTACAGCTTGAAGCGTGCCTACTACTTTGCTTACAGAGGCGAGGTCATACACGGTTTGTTCGGATACTGCTCGGTCGGTAGTGTCATAAGTATGACGACCGTATGACTTGTAAAACACAACCTTGCCTTGCCGTGCGACCAAGATCTGGCAGCCTGGTGCCATCCTGTCTTTGATGACCTGCGCTGCCAAGGTGTCAATTTTGGTCAGGACCTGGGCATTCATCCCGACTGACTCTGGGTCATCATATTGGAGGCGGGCGATCTGGGGTGTGATGTTGCCAGCACCACGAGGCAGGCCAGGGCGCGGCGTAACCGGCAGGCGTCCCTCGGCATCTAAGCTGCCAAACACAATCTGCGGAGCTAAGGCACGGGTATAGGCATTGTCCTCATACATCATGACATAGGCTTCCGCATTGCCGAAATTCCGAAGTGAGTAGGCATTGCCAAAGGCCACAATGACAACATCATAGCCCATAGCCTTTAGCTTCGGCACCAAAGCAATGCCAGAGTCTGGTAGGTTATAGTTCTTGGCTTTGCTGATGAGGTTGTGGTAGCTCAGGATTACAGTGCCCGGTTTACCATCAGGCCCCAACAATAGAGATTCCCGACGCAACTGGCTACGCAAGGTGTCCCAGAGGCTGTTCTTGGCCTTTTCTGGCACCGAAAACGACTTGATTGGCGCATAACGAGCCATTAGGGTTTGATAGTCGCCCTTAGGTTCTGCCTGTATTGCGATTGAAATCAGCTTTTTGCTCTCTAGGGACTTGATCGGCAGATAATTAGTGGTCGCATTGACGACCGTGGCCGATTTGGCATATAGCCGCCGGTTCAACTGCTTGAGGGCAGGCGGATTGAGTTCTGCGTCCAGTCGGTCTAGGTTGATAGGCGCATAACGATTGAGCCCAGCCCAGTACTTGGCCTCCAACACTTTCCTGACTCGTTTGTCGAGGTCATCCTGATCAAGGACACCTGTCAAGATAGCTTGTTTAACGGCCTCGACAACTGCCGGCACATTTTCTGGGCCTAACAAAACGTCATTGCCAGCAACTAGGGCCGCCACCTCAAGCTGCCCCGGTTTGTAATGACTGGTAACACCCTTCATCGCCAAACCGTCTGTAAAGATCAACCCCTTAAAGTTAAGCTCCTTACGCAGCAGCTTGGTTACTGTATTGGGGCTGAGACTGGTGGCACGTCTGCGGGTAGTGTCCAGTGCGGGTATGAACAAATGGGCGACCATTACGGACTTGACCCCAGCCTTGAACAAGGCCTTGAACGGCACCAACTCCACAGAGTCCAGCTGTTTGCGGCTGCGGTTGATGATCGGTAGCTCTAGGTGGGAGTCGGCCGCCGCATCGCCATGTCCGGGAAAGTGCTTGGCATTAGCTATCACCCCATGGTCTTGTAGGCCAGCCATAAGGGCAAGGCCTCGTTGGGTCACTAGGTCGGCATCCTCGCCAAAGGACCGGAAACCGATAACAGGGTTATTTGGATTGCTATTGACATCTATGTCGGGGCTGAAGCTGATATGGACACCCAACCGCACGGCCTGTCGCGCCATCTCGGTACCAACTTCGTAGGTTCCTTTGCTGGTCTGCTGAGCACCTAGGGCCATCTGGCGGGGGAAGGACCAAGTACTATCTAAGCGCATCGAAAGGCCCCACTCCGCATCCATCGCAATCAGCATCGGGACTTTGCTGGCTGCCTGCAACCTGTTGCACATCACGGCCTGCCGCTTGGGCCCACCTTGGAAAAAAATCAACCCTCCTAGTCCGTACTGTTTGACCTGCTGCTCTAGCTCCTGCACATGTTTTTCGTCCCGATTGCTATAGGCAGAGGCCATTATGAGCTGCCCAATGCGTTCGTCAGGTGTTAAAACCGACATTACACTATCCACCCATTGGTCCTGACGGCGTCTTTGTTCGGCCTCGAGGTTGTCATCAGCACGTATGTTAACTAGGACGGACCCGACCAACCCAGCAACAATGATACAACCGACGATAATTTTGTTCAACACGCTTTATTTTGTCTTTCTAATCAAGGTTGGATGGGCTGCCGTGGATTACGTTTGAGGTTATCAAGACGTATGACGGGCTTAA
>CANHWS010000036.1 GCA_947464365.1 Cytophagaceae bacterium
TACTACATTGAGCGTTTCGATAGGCCTTAAGACAAACACGATAGACCCCTGGGGCCGTATAGGTATAGGTAGGTCCGAAGACAGCACTGGTATCGCCATTGCCAAAGTCCCAACGGAACGTTTGGGCATTGGTGCTTTGGTTCTGGAATCGAACGCTCAATTGTTGGCCTGTCGTGAAAACGGAATCTAGGAAGCGGAAGTTAGCCTGGCTGTTTTGAGGCACGATCGTGTTGATGGTGTTACTGCTCTGGCATCCTTGCTGGGTGGTTACCTCAAGCGTTGCATCTAAATTAGTGAGGCCAGGATCAGGCAAGAAGCTAATGATCGAATCCGAATAGGTACGGCCTGCAACTGTCCATAGGCGCCTTGTTGGCCGGGCCGGAGTACCAGTATAGGGGGTCAGATCTTTCAGGATGTAGGGCTGGCCTGTACAACCTTCGGTTAGGCCAATGGTTACCGATGGCAACGATGGCACATCAACCGGAAGCTGGATGGTGTTGGGGCAGTTACCTGCCACCACAGTTAGCGTAACGTTAAATCGGCCACCGGTTAGATACTGGTGCGTAGGATCAGCTTGCAGACTGGTGCCGCCATCACCGAAATCCCAAAGATAGTTTGCAATGCCACCGGGAAGCCCATTGGCGACACTCTGGTTCCGGAACGATGTAAAGTCGCCAACGCAAGCAGGCACATAATTAAAGTTGGCGATCGGTGCCGCTCCTATATTTATGGTGGTGCTGACCTCGCGTTCGCAACCGGTGTTGGCTGTCAGCCGGACCGAAACAGTGTAGGTGCCGATACGCGGATAAGTATGGACAGGAGCAGGGTTGTTCCCAACAGTATCCACAGTTCCATCCCCAAAGAACCAACGACGACGAACAATTGTACCGTCTCCACTAAGAGTTGGGGTCGTAAACGTAACTGGGCTGCCATCACACGGCTGGGTATAGTCCAGCACGGCATTGGGTTTGATGTAAATCGGGATCGTGCGGGTAATGGTACTGTTGCAGCGTTGCAGGTTTTCGCCAGTTACAGTCACTGTGTAAGTACCTGCACTCTGGAACGCAAAGGAAGTATCTAGCTTGCTGCCAGGGGTGGTAAAAATCACACCGTTACTAGCCTGCCAGGTCAAGAACAAAAATGCTGGGTCTCCAGGGTTAGGGATGACCCTAATCCGGGTAGTGTCCCCGAAACAAAATCCTCCTGTGTCCACCTTCAATGTAAAACCAGTGCCTTGACGATTAACTAGCAAGGGTACAGGAGCGCTGATGGCTTCGCAACCACTAATTGATCGCAATCTAAGTGTAGCGGTATAGTTGCCAGCAGTTGCAAGCGCAAAACGCCCTTCGGCCCTTGTACTTGTCGCTACGACTAACCCATTACCATCTGCAACAGTCCAGACCTTGCCCACGATGGTATCAGCCACGATGACAGAGTTGTCAATGAGGGTGATCGAGTCATACGAACAGGCGGGCACAGGTGGGGCCATCGTCGGGACTGGCGGAGCTTTAATCCGAACTTGCCTCACAGCCTCATCCACGCATCCACTACTTTCGCTTACCCGCAGCCTGATGGTATAAACGCCTGGTGTGGCATAGCTAAATGTTGGGTTCTGGAGCGTACTCTGGACGTCAGTAGGGTCAGTTGTGGTGCCAAAGTTCCATTTATAGTCCAGCTGGGAGGTCGGTACATTGCGGGTAGTTTGGTCGATGAAACTTACTTGACCGCCTTGACATTGCTGCCCTGCGATCTGGAAATCAGCATTGACAGGGTTCCGGATCGTAACAGAGTCGGTATATCGGCTAACTAGCCCCGTGATGGTATCAGTGGCTACAAGGTCTATGCTATATCCACCTTGTCCGTCATAAGTGAGGGCAGGGTTCCGGATGTTGCTAAATAGTGGATTAAGAACAGGGCAAGGTTGGCCAAATGCAAGACGGGTAACGACTGTGTTGGTTGAAGCAACATCAGCAACCACAATGGCGTTCCAGACCGAGTTTTGAGCCTTATACATACTCATCGCTGTTAGCCCCGTGGTCAGGCTCGAGAAGCTGCCAAGATCCACTGGTGGGGCAATCCGCGGATTACGTAGGGAGGAACCCATGTTGTAACGCAACATTACCGTATTCCCACTAGACCGTGCGCCGAGTACGAAAGCATAATAAGTACCAGCGTCGTAAACTAGTTCGTTTGCGGCCAAGAAATACTGCACAGTTCCAGTTGGTGCCTGCACAAAGGTTCGGAAGGTCGGGGCAAAGCGAATACCCTTCGAAAAGCTTGCCAAAACAGCCTGTGATGGCTGACCCTGAGTAACGAGGGCATACCAAGTACCGCACTCTTTAATCATGGATAAGCCCGTGCTGCCCGAAAGTCCTATGACGTCAAGCACGCGTTGGTTAGGGAAGTTAGCCAATGAGTTACCGAACTCATAAATAATCATCCGGTTGTTATTAGCACAGGTTACTACTGCAAAAATATCACCCTTGTCCTCGACAACCTCTACCTGACGGGCACCAAGCATATTACCTGCACCACTATACCGACGATAAAGAGGCAGAACCCCCGGATTGTTGATTGTAGGTCCAAAATCCAGGACAAATAGCTCCGAAAATGGCTGGGCAGCCCCAATCACATTCGATGTACCTATGGCATAAAAGTTCCCGTTTTTTCTGAACAGCCTCAGGCTTGTCACCGTTTGGCCTGCTAATGCAGCACCAACGGCGTCCGTAACGGTGGTGGCCTCTAGGTTGGCATTACTGACCAGGCGACTAATGTTACCATTAAACCCCATAAGCGAGACCCAATTGGTGCCGTCAAAAATCTGATCAAATGATCGTGGAGAGGCTGTGCCCGGAATGGTTTGGAACACTACAGGGGTAACAGTCGATGCAGGGGCAGCTAGCTCGCCAGTACAAGCATCGATCTGATAGCTCCTTTGGCTTGCCGCAAAATTGGCAGAAAGCGTTACAAGGTTCCCACGGCAGGTTTGTTTGCCAGCGTTGGTTACAACAAAGGTATTGGTGATACAGGCCACTGAATCTGTCAGAGGGGCCGATGTAACCAACACGGAATCCACAACAGTTGTCACAAAGCCATTAGAGTCCGCAATGGTGACGGTACTGAGGTAGTTACCTGCTCGGCTGTAGGCCATCGGTACTTGTTTCAGGACCGTGTCGGTAGTGAAGGGGTTGCTGGCCGAGCAATTGTTCGGAAACTTGAGCCGATATACGGTGCTATTGACAAAATTGGAAGCGAAACCAAACCAATCGCTTTGCTGGTTTACGAGCGTGAACCAACGAGTGTTGTTCATGATCGTGAGGTTACCGACATTGGTCACATTGGCAGCAGTGCCAGCAAGTCCGTTAGGCCACTCCCACCGCAAGATATTGCCCGAAGTATTGATCAGGAAAGTATAGATCCTGCCACCCTCGCGTCTGATGACAAACTCTGACGCATTGCTGATAAACGAGGCAGGCAGTATGGCGGAGGTAATCTGGCTCGAGATGTTATCGACAATTGGCGTGCTGTTTAGCGAATAGCCATAGTTAAGCCGAAAGAGCTGTGCTGGGCCTGCAACCAAGGCATACCATCGATTACAGTCTCGCTCAAAAGCAATGGCACGAAGCCCAGAAGCACTCTGGAGGACTTGAGGATTGTTAAGTACAGTGACAATTGGCGTGGTAAGGTCCGGCCCAAAGGCGATCCGGGTCAGATTGGCATTGGTGCCGTCGTTACTTAGTGCAAACAAGAATGTTGAGTCCTTGTCCTGAACCAAACGCATTTTGATAGGAGTCCTAATCGGTGTCGGCAGGGTGATGAGCTGACTGCCACTTGAGAGCAAAGGATTGAGCTGAGCCCCAAGGTTGATCTTGACCAACGTGCCGTTTGCATTCAAAATCCAAGCATACCAGATACCATTGGCCTTTTGAAGGGCCATGTCCACAGGACGGGATAGCTGTCCTCCCAAAATCCCTTGATTACTGACAGTAGGTGCGTTAAACAAGGAGGTATCAAACTCATAAAGGTGAGCCACTTGGCTATTGTTGACCGTGACATCCGCTTGGTTAACACCGATACCATACCACTTATTACCATCTCGGGCAATCGCGATCCGGGACGTATTGTCGATCACAGAATTGATAATGGACTGCGATACCGCCAAAGGGGTTTTTCCTAGATCACCAGCGCATTGGTCTTGCTCGAAGAATGTGGCCGAAGGTGCCGACAAGATCTGAGGAATAACGGTATTGATCGGGGATGAGGAGGCGGTGATATTATAGCTGACTTGTGGGCATGGCTCCTTGACTTCAACCATCCGGACAGAAGTGTCAGCACAGCCACGGTTTGTGGTTATGATCAGTGTAACCTCAAAAATACCAGGTGTCTGAAACACGTGCGAAGGATTGATCGCTATCGAAGTATTCTGAGCACCCGAGGATGGTTCGCCAAAGTTCCAGGCATAGCTAGTGATTGTCTGGAAAGGTGCAGTGCTAGAGTCACGGAAGGTCGTGACATCACCCAAGAAGTTAAAGTTAGGGATACTAAACTTGGCTGAAGGCTTCGGGAAAATCCGGATACCTTTTTGCAAGACTGAGGTACAACCATTGCTCCCGACCGCCGTAAGGGTCACCAAGAAGGTGTCGGCTCGTAAATAAGCGTGCGAAACATTGGTGCCCGACTGGAGCGGGCTACCATCTCCAAAATTCCAGGTATAGCTGCTGACAGTTACGCCACTGGCGGGCACACTTGCGTTGCTGAACGAAACGGTCCTGAACTGGCACTGTTGGTCAATACCAAAGGCCAAGGCAATACCCGGCCTGATCGTGATCTGTTGCTGGGTTTGTTTAGTACATCCGCTGAGGGAGGTAACAACTAACGAAACCGTATATGATCCACCAGAGGTGTAGGTATGAGTTGGGTTCTGGAGGTTACTTGTACCACCATCTCCAAAGCTCCAGCTCCATTGTTTGATCGAGTCTAGGCCAGCCACAGATGCATCTTGAAAGCTAATTGGCGCGCCCGAGCAACTATTGGTAGGTGCTATAAAGGCAGCAGTATTTGTACCGTCCTCGACCAAAATTCTTTTGGTCCTAGACTCTGTCATCCCGAGGGAATTGGTAAGTGTTAGGGTGACGTTATAGAAGCCAGGTGCATTATATCTATAAGTCGGACTCTTGATGTTTGACGAACCGATGGCATCACCAAAGTCCCAAGCCCAAGAAATAATAGGCGAATTGGTGCAAATCTGCGACGCCTCGTCAAAACCCACTTGCAAGGCCCCACATGGCCTCGTAGTTGTGAAGTCAGGGGTATAGGCAGGCCTTATGGTTACAGAGTCAATTGTTGACCTTACCTGACCTGCAGCATTTGTAACGTCCAGCGAGATGTAGTATTTGCCAGGCTTGTTAAATGTAAAGGGGGCAGGATTAAAGAGTGAACTGCCGCTCACCGAAGCGTAACAAGAGTCCTTGAAAATTATACGTCCGAAGCGGGTAGAGTTTACAGACGAAGAGTTACAAAGCAGGATCCATTCTGATGTACCTAACTTGAGCAATGTCGGCGTGCGTCCGTTGAGCAACCCAGGATAAACCCCAATGGTGCGTACCAAAGGAGTATTAAGCAAATTGCCTCTAAAGTTCAGATTGAGAACACCACCACCACCAAGGGTCAAAAAGGCCTGAATCTGACCAGACTCACGAACGGTAGTTACCCCCGAAATTGACTCGGCCTGACCAACTGAGTATGCAATAGTCCAGACCGGAACGATGTTTGACAAGTTGCCACCCATATTTCCTCTGAGGATGGTACGGTTACTAAATCCAGGGTTATTTGCTGCTAGGATAAACCAGTTATTGCAATCCTTGATGACCGAAAAATCTCCGATATTGGCGCCACTGGGACCGTTAAAGATGTAGGTCGTGGCCGAGTTGGTATTGATACTGGTGCCAAACTGAATTACCATCACTTGGTTCAGCCCGCCAGAGCCTAGAAAACCAAAGTACTGCCCGCCTTCCTTAATAACCTGAAACCCTCCTGCTCCATTGATATTACTGGGGGCCACCATTATGCTATCCGCCGTAATACCTGCAGCGGTCACCCCAAGGTCTGTGCCTAGGTTGTACCGAATGATTTTTGAGTCAACCCTGTTGGCAACCAAAACATACCATATCCCTGCATCCTTAACCAAATCGAGAGCAGAAGCTGCGTTGATTAGGTTTCTGGGATTACCTAACGACTCAACCCGAATGACATTCCTGACATCTTGTCCATGAATCACCCGATATAGTCGGCTATCAGAACCAAGAACGTAAGAAAAATAGTTGGCGCCATCCATTACCGTCTTCGAAACACGGATTGCAGTATTGATCCCTGGTAAGGTTATCACCGGGATACCTGCCATATCGCGCGCTAGAGGTGTTGTCCTTAAAGCCGAGTTGCAGAAACTCCAATTATAGCTAGCACCACCTGTACTGGTATTAGATAGGTTTATAGGCTGGCCAGCGCAGATGTTAGACGGGATCTGGAAACTGGGCACTGGGCACTGGGCAACGACGATTTGCGTCAACCCAAAGGTCAAGTAACAAAGCAGGATCGAGCGGAGTGTTTTGGCAAAGTAGTGGTGCATAGCTGATGTCGCTAATAGATTGAGCCTTGGCAATGTGCCCATGCAGTATCTGAGTAGTAAAGAACGCAAAAATGGCATAAACCTACTATGCCATGCCACAATTTGCTGGCCTAGGCCAGACGTTGAAGTACTTTTAGGTTGATGGCGACCCGCGTCGAATGCCATCACTTGAACTCTAGCAAACCAAAAATCCAAGCATTTTTATAGCCTTGATTTTTGTCTTGTCCAGGCACAGGTACCGAGCCGATAAAGTTTTCACGCTCAGGGCTGCCGTCGTTATCACAATAGGCCAGAGCAAAACCTATACGATTTTGTTTCGCGGGCTGGACAGCTTTGTTGGCTAGGTCGGTGGCTAACTTAGCATCCTGATAGTTGTCCTTATGCAAGGCTACTTTCACAGTCCAAATTGTTTGAGATGACCCGTTAGGCAACTTGGATACAACCGTTTGGGTGTGTGCATGCGAATAAATTGCAGGCTTTTCGGATGGACCAAAATCGACACAGGTATGGTCAAGTGCGATATGATAGGCCCATGCATTATGGCTGTATTGATGCGGACCACCACTTGCATCAGGATCCAGGAAAATTTCTAGGCAATCATCATCCCAATACTTTTCTAGCGGATCTGGCCTGCCATCAAAGAGAATATCGTCCACAATAGTAGCCTCTATAACCAAAGAGTCTTTGGTGTATCCCAACCTGAAATGGCCCGAAAAATCCGTATCATTTGGTCTTGCTCCTATCCAATACTGATCTAGGGGATAGGTTTTGGTTCGAGGGTCAAAAATGATCCGTTGTGAAATGGGGCCTTTGGAGAGCTTCTGGTTAAGTACTTGGACCCTGTAGGCAGTTAGGACCTGATCGTTCAGCCGTTGGCATTGCACTAGAGTCGGAACAACCAGAACCAATCCGAGTACTAAAAGGGCGGCAATTAGACGGATTTTGGTCATACCAGAATGTAAACAAGGTGGAGTCAAATCAGAAGGCATCACGGTTCCGAACATGGTTGACTGAAAAACTAGTCGTCCAGATGATGGCATGATTGGAGTTTCGTTGGCCAATCTCGATTGTCGAGACATTGCCTTGCCCGGGTAGCGCAAAAGAGGCATATCCATCAGAAGGGCCTAACAGATTCAGCTGGTCCGAAATCTTGAACGATGGCATATCAAACAACACTTTGCCGTCATGCTGCTGGCCAACGAACTGATTGATCTTGACGAAAAACGGCGACAAGGTATCCACATTACTGGCATTAGGCAGATAGACTACCATACTGTTCCGGTTAAGGTACACCTTGATTTTGCCATCTTGAAACCCTGGCGAGTTTGGGAGCGTTGAAACTGGGTCAGGGCTATCGAGCAATAGCTGCATCTGACGCGCATTACCCTGCGTAAAGTTCGAAACGAAGTAATATCGTGTTAGCTCATCCACTAACTCGACGTCAAACCGTGCAGTGTAGGAGGCCGTAACCAGCATCCTGTTGAGGGCCCCACCTTCAGTTTCGGCCATGATGTTTCCGATATCCTCGAGGCAGTCCACCCATTCGAGCCGTACGGCAAGTTTGGTCAGGGAACGCACTAAGGGCTGCAGGTGATAGACACCGCCTTGGCCTTCAAGTCGCTTTTTCTCCTGTTTGACAAGTCTTGGGAGCTCAATTTGCAGATCCGAGCTTTTATCAAGCGCATTCTCTAGCCGTTTAAGCAGCTGATACTCCTCGCCTTTTTGCTGCATTTCTTTTCGCAAATAGACATCGGGAATCTCGGCACCCCCTTGGCTAAATAGCATGTAAGTTAGTCCAAATCTGGCATCCTGCTTAAGGCTCTGATGTTTCGGATCTGTTCGGCTCAGGAGCAAAACATCTGGGGCTACACACTCGAAGAACCACTCCAGATAAGCACCAGGATTAGGTGTTAGTAACCGATCGATCCGGCCATTGCTTGCCCAAGTAATGTCCGGATTTGGTTTCATGGTCGGCATAACCCCATAAACCACTGGCATATTGATCCCCAGCTGTGCAATGGCCCTTTCTAATGGCTCCTGGGCATTTGGCACCACAACCAGGTTATGAGCCTTACTCGTCCAGGTCACCCCAGCGATCATGACCACCGTTAAGGCCGTGATGAATAACCTTGTGTTCCAGCTCGGGATGAAATGAGGCAAAGGATTCATCACGAAATAGGCTGGCACAACAGCCATCAATGGCGTCATCCAGACGAAATTTGAGGCCGTATTCGCTTGCATCGGCAGGATAAAAGCAGCCAATGACATCACGATGACAGAAGTCACGATGGACAATCCTAATAAACCAAGACCTGGCTGCCGCTCCACGAATAACGCCAAAACCAACAAAACAAGGCACCAAAGCCCTGATGCATCCTCAAACTGGAGCAGGGTTTTGATGCAGCCGCCGATTAGGTAATGGAAACCATGCACTGACAGCTGCCACTGAAAATTGATAATGGGATCAAAGAAACCGAGTGTACCAAAGTATATTAGACGTAATACTTGGTAACCTATAGCAATGCCAAGGCCGTATGTAAATATCAGATTGAGGGCATTCTGGTTCGCCCCCTTTGGCGAACGATTGTAGTACAAATACAGAACTGGCAAAACCAACAGAAACCCTAAAGGATGGCATACAGAGGCCAACCCAACTAACACAAAAATGCGGCTACGAACAGTTTGGCGACGGACATCAACGGCCATTTCGACCATCATACTCAAGAATATCAAGCCAAACCATGCCTGATGGCTTGCGACGTTGACACTGTGGACAAAATCGCCATTGACGAAAATGATTGTACTTACGATAACCGCAAGGCCAATAACCCAATTCTGGGCCCGATCCACTAGATAACGAGCGAACTGATAGCCCAACAAAAACGTGAGCCCAAAGGCCTGGAGCACCACCAATACAGGGAGCGGAATACTGAGAACCGAGCCGATAAGATATAGTAGGAACTGGACCGGATTATAGACCGAGTCCACCTTAGCACCTGCTGGTCCATTGCCGATAAAGGCATGATGCCAAAGGTTGCTGGCCGACTGATAGGTTTCAAAACCTAGGACATCTACTTGGCCGAAAAGGTTGCCATGCAATAAGTTAAGTACCGCAAACACGACAGCAAACACAAGGCCAGAATACCACCCCAACTTCTTATTGAATGGCTTCCGGAATGCCTGACTCTGACGAATAATGCGCGCACTGGTGCCCAGTGTGCGGCTTGGTGTCAATGGTCTGAAAGCAGGTGTAGCCATCGAAGGCAGGCGAAGGATTTCGTGATTGATATAACCGTCAAAGGTAGATTATTATCTACTCATTTCCGCACTGATACCTTCAAGAACCGATCTAGTCTAGATTGGCGATAAAGGGCGACGTGCCAGCCAAAACTTTCCAACGGTCCAGGTACTTCCCCAAGATGTCAAACTCGATGTTAACCTTGCTACCAACCTGCCAACTGTGGATGTCGGTATGTTCCCAGGTGTAGGGGATAATAGCCACCTTTATCGTATCAGGGCCTAGACCAAAAACGGTAAGACTAATTCCATTGAGGCAAATAGATCCCTTTTCGACAACTAGATGACCATAAGCAGGATCTATCTGGAGCGTGATCTCCCAGCTTCCTTCCTGATCCAAAATCCTCGTTACCGTAGCAGTTCCATCCACATGCCCTTGGACAAAGTGGCCATCTAGGCGGGCGCCTACAACCAGACATCGCTCGAGGTTAAGGACCGAACCGAGCTGGAGCTGGCCTAAGTTTGTTTTGGAAAGTGTCTCGGAGATGGCAGTGACTTGATGGGTACCTGAGGCTGCATCTATGGAGACAACAGTTAGGCAAACGCCATTATGCGATAAGCTTTGATCGACCTTGAGCTCAGATGCCAAGGACGATTGGACAGTGAATGTGTAGTTGGTGCCACTTGGATTGATGCCGATGACGGTACCAGTAGATTCGATAATACCTGTGAACATAGATGCGATGATTATGGACTTGGCCTTTTGCCGAACAGCCCAACCTTTGATGAGATTAAGGACGTTTAGTTAGCATTAGGGGCAATAGCATAGAAGGACTTGCGGCCGTTCGGATACTGGCCTTCTAGCAAGGCACCTCCGTTAGTTTCGCCCAATATGCGCTCAAATTGAGCAGGGTCAGTCACTGCTTTTTTGTCAAGTGCTGAGATGATAAACCCATCCTTAATGCCTGCAGCCCCCAGAACACCATTAGGCAATACCTTTATTACTTTGATTCCAGAAGTCAGATTGGCTGTTTTGAGCTCTTGGGCTGTAAGGGTCCGGAGTTCGGCACCAAGGACCTGGCTTTTGTAGTTGTTTGGTGTGGCAGAGGTTAATTTTTCTTCGCCCGATCTAGACTTGAGCCTAACCTCGGTGGTTTTGATCGTGCCATTGTGGCCATATGTAATCTTGAGTTTATCGCCAGGACGGTTGCGTGCAACGAGCTCGATCATCTGGGCAGAGCTATTGACTTCTTGCCCATTGATTTTGTAGATTACATCCCCCGCCACAAGCTTGGCATCTGCTGCGCCGCTGCGTGCAAATACACCGCTGATATACACTCCTTTGGTATCTGGCAGGTCCTTTTCTTTGGCAAACTCAGCTGATATATCCCGGACCTCAACCCCAAGTACAGCCCGTTGGACATCACCAAACTGTAGCAAGTCATCGATCACTTTTTTGACGATCGAGACTGGGACCGCAAACGAATAGCCAGTATAACTGCCTGTCTGACTAGCAATGGCAGTATTGATGCCTACCAGCTCGCCCCTTAGGTTCACGAGGGCACCGCCACTATTACCTGGGTTAACAGCCGCATCCGTCTGGATAAAGCTCTCTATCTGCATATTGCTCTTGGTCCGGAGAATATTGATGTTCCGCGCTTTGGCGCTCACGATGCCAGCTGTGACGGTTTGGGTTAAGTCATAAGGATTGCCAAGGGCCAAGACCCACTCGCCGATTTCCAGCGCATCGCTATTACCGTAGCTCACAAAAGGTAATCCCTGGGCATCTATCTTGACTAATGCAAGGTCAGTTGTAGGGTCGATACCGATAATCTTAGCCATAAAACTACGCTTATCATCCAGCACCACCTTTACCTCAGTAGCTCCATCGACAACATGGTTGTTGGTCACGATATAGCCATCAGCTGTTAAGATGACTCCTGATCCACTGCTTTCAGAAGGCAAACCAAATTGTTCGTCACCGTTCCCACCATCTGGATTGCCAAAAAACTCCTCAAACGGATTGACACTCCTCTGATTACTGGTTCTGGCAGATCGGCTCTGGATGGAAACCACTGCAGGGCTAGCCAGTCGAGCAGCACCTACGAAATTGAGCCCTAGTGGTACGTTAACTGTGTCGGAAGATCCTGCCCTTGCACCAAGCCAGCGACGTTGTTTTCCTTCGATGCCACCACTTTTGTCTGACAAGTTTCCACCGTCTGAGTTACTTAATCGCTCAAGACCGAGGGCTATAGCTGCACCCACAAATGCTGCTAACAAAAAAAGAAAAAACTGTTTCATTGTCGGTCTAAAGTGGTCGTTTGGGATTTGTTTTGGTTTGCCCGATTTTGTGCCCCGCGTCTTGTTAGATTCACAAACCAGACCGGCAAAATAGGTGGGCAATAAAGAGGCATTAACAAGGACAATCCTGCCTTCATGTTTCGGCCTTTGTACTTATCTTGCAAAGGTAAAGCCAGACTTGCGTCAAATAATTGAGGATGATCCAGAGTTTGCCCAACCTATGATACAACAAGACCTTATATCCCTTTTGTTTGAGGCCACAACCGACGCTCTGGCTGCTGTCTCGGCAGACGGAAAAGTATTGGCCAATAATTTTGCGGCACTTAAATGGTTGCCACAGCTAAATCTGCGCGAGCTTTTCAACGAGGCCCAACGTCAAGGCTTCAACCAGCCTGGCAAGTTTATCGTGCTAGAGCCGTCGCCATTCCCACAGGCAGACATGAAGGTCAATTGGCTTGGGTCAAACCAAAACAAAGTCCTAATCTCGATCAGAGAGCATTTTGGTGACCTAACACAGAGACGCCCAACAAGTCCAGCTGCCGTTTCTGGCCACAACAAACGGGGTTTATCTCAGCCCTTTGGTCTAGACCAGCAACAAGAAATCCCGAGAGGAGCCAATCTCTACCAAGGTAGCACCTCGTTCACGACCTACCGTGCCAACACGTCCGACTCGAACTCCTCCCAAACCTATGCCCCGCCTCAACCAACCTTTTTGGAAGAGGCTTGCCAAGTGGGCGAATTAGGAGCTTTTTATATCAACCTCGAGGCTGGCATTACCAACTGGACACCTGCCATGTTCGATTTGCTAGGCATACAGCAAGTGGCCAACCCGACTATGGCCCTGCTTGAGCGCTACATCCATAGCGACTACCGGAAGCAGGTGATGGGCAAACTACATAATGCCATTAACGAAGGCGAGTATTTCGAGGACCACTTCTTGGTTACCCATCCTGACGATGCCAGTCTACACTCGTTACACATCAAGGGAAAAGTCAAACGTGATGGCAATGGTGCAGCGATATCTGTTGTTGGGGTAGTCTATGCTGGTGTGACCAACCTAGACCAACAACGCCTCACGGATGCAGAAGCAAGTATGATTAAGCAAGCATCTGATGAAATTAACAACCTGACCCAAGTCATAGCACAAGATGTTAAAGCACCAATCAGCAGCATTGACCGTATCATCGACGAAATAGAAGAAGAAATGGGCCCCCTTGTCAGTCCACACAGCAAGGCACAGCTCGATGTGGTACGTGGCATTGCCAAACGGGTTGACACCATGCTCGATGGCCTGATTGTCTATGCCCAGTCCACCAAAAACAACAACGAGCTAACTTGGATCGATACCGAACAATTAGTGGTTAACTGCTTGGAGTATTTACAAGTGGGCCACCATGTCAGGATAGAGCTGCCTCAAATTTGGCCAACCATATTCCAAAACAAATGGCCGATAAGCCAAATCTTGAATAACCTACTTTCCAATGCCATTGGGTTCAACCACAATGACAAGCCACTGCTCAAAATAGGCCTCATTGCGCAGGCAGATGGCATTTCGCTTACGGTCCAGGACAACGGACCTGGCATTCCGCCCGAGCACCTAGAGCATGTGTTTGATATGTTCTATACTGGCAACAACCGGACAAAGGGAAGTGGTGTAGGCCTTTCTATCGTCAGGAAGATACTTGGAAATATAGGTGGGAGTATCCAGCTAACGTCCAATGTCCATACTGGCACTATTGCTACGGCCTTTATCCCATGTCAGGTTGGCCCTCCTGCGCCCCGAACCTTGGATAGCAAGGCTTTCAGGGCACGGGCCTAGAGCCTACAAGCACGACCTCGCAATAAATTGGTTGCCTCCGGATCAGCATAATCCCCTGTAATGGTTGTTTGGGCAACATTCAAATTGGATATGGATTCAAGTTCTTATGACCTCGCCAGCAGGAGATTTTAACCATAAGTACCTATGACTGTCTTTCAGATCGTGCTTGTAACCTCTATCAAGGATCAGGCACAGCTTTTTAGACGTGAGCTCGTCAACACTGGGCTCAAATACAACCTTTTTGTCGTCGACACAGAGACAAAGGTCTTAGAGGTAATCAACAAGTACAACTCAGTTTTGGGGTTCTTTGTGGCCGAAGATCATCAAAGATGGCCACTCTGGACCGAACTTTCCGAACAAGGACAGCACCTAGTTCTACTACAAAATAGTGACCAAATACGCAATACGGACACTGTCTGGACCGATGCGTTAGACCGAAAATGTCTGGAACTAGGCAGGCTACCGATCACGATCAACTACCTACTAAAACTGACAGACCAAGCCAACAGGATCTCCAAGCAAGCCCTCGATCATGCCAATTTGTGGCAAATTGCGGTGGGCGCAACAGCCAATCCTGATTCCATCGTATTCGTGGTCGATCCCGAATTCAAGATTCTATTTTGCAATGAGGCCTTCCGTGTGGCCATGGTAAGCTCCCTAAACGTCAAGATGGACATCGGCACCAATTACCTAGAGGTACCGATGATGGCCGAACGACACAAGCGAATGAAGGAATATAGCCAACGCGCTTTACTTGGCGAAGTATTTGTCGTCAAACATAACTACGGCGAGGACGAAGCACATCCTTACTGGTTTAGGATACGTTACATACCCATTTACGAAAAACTTGCTTTGACCACTGACAATAAGATCATTGACTTAAGCCAACAACCAACAAGTCGAGTACCCAAAGTTATGGCGGTGGCCATAATAGGTGATAACATTACCTTTGAGGTCTTGGCCAACAAAATCGACAAGTAGCGCTGGCGTTTAGTTGTCGCTAGTCCATGTCCCAAGGTTGACATCCTTGACCTCACATCAAACCCTAAACAACTGGTATTGACGCAAGACAGCAGGCTTAGGTTCCATAATTAGGCATCAAGCATCATGTTTACCCTATGGCCGCTTGACGAACTTGGCTGTACCAACAATACCTTGATTACCTTGATTCCGGACGATATTGAGGATATAAATCCCGTCAGGTAGGCTGGATACATTGATTACAGGACTTGATCCATTGTCCTCCATAGTGAGGACCATTTGGCCTAGCGCATTCTGGATCAGTATCCTGACAGGCTCTCCAGACAACATTGCTGGCAAATCAACCTTTATCTGGTCCGTAGCGGGATTTGGATAGGCCAATAGTTTGACAACTTGTTGCGCCTGCTTAGGTGCCGAGACCACATAGTTGAGGTACTCAAGCAAAAAGGCTTGATGCAAATTGGCGGCTGTATCTGTCACAGAGATAACCGACTCAACAAGCTGAGAAGAGTTTAAATCATATCTATGGCGTATGACTGTACTAGTCTGCCTAGGATTAAAAACCCAAGCACGCTGCGAGGTATTCCAGCGTTCGTAGAGAGTACCTAGTGAGTTCCGGAACGTGTCAAATGGTGCTTGGTATCGTTCGGCAGGTGTAAAAACATTGTTTGCAGCAACCTCCCTCACGATGCTGACAGCGTTTGAGGCAAAGCTCTGATAATTTGTTCGGCTATTGTCTACAAACCTATTACCATTCCAAGTCTGTTCGGTTTGAGTCAGGAGCGTACTACCAGGAATGTTGTTCCGGACATAGGTGCTGAACGTCACATTGGCGTACCGAACCCTCCTTGTGACAAGACTAGCCGCATTGAAATAAGTCTCCGTCCATCCTTTAGGAGGATCTGTACCTCTTGGGTTCGACAAAATTAAGGTATCGCTCCGGAGCAGCTGTACTTGTTTATTGGCATACTGCCAATAGTTAATCGCACGGAAAATGCTATCCTGTGTCAGTGGTCTGACATAGTCAAAGGTCTTATATGTCCTGAGGGTTAAAACAGAATCTGGGCCATCAAACTCGTATAAAGACCTAGAGACCTCTAGACCAGCAGCATTGTAGGAAAAGTATTCTGCGGATAGTTCGATCCAGCGTCGGTTGACTTCACGACGTTGACGAATGTAATGAGGTTTACCATCAGGGCGATAAGCAAATAAGGTCTGAGTTGGCAAAGTGTTTGCAGGTCCTTTCAAATTGCTAATCTGTTTGACTCTCAGCGTGTTAGACAGCACATTGTCATAAAAATAAGCAATCTCGACACTGTCCTGCCATCCCAACCTATTGGAGTAGACCTGGACCCTTTCGACCAGCATTACCTTGCTAAGCGGGTGATAGTCATAAGCCTTACGCCTGAGGGTGTCGCCACGTCGGTTAATCTCGGTGATCGTGATTGGACGAAGACCTAGATCATACCTGTAAAAAATAGACGATTGAAAAAACCAATCCGTAGCGATGGCACCCGGGCGGAAAATATACTTATTGATCACGGAAGGACGCCCGCTTAGGCTGGATCCAAAGTCAAGTAAAGGTAGATCTATGTCATTGACCAATGTAGGTCCACTGAGTCCTGAGGCAGACAGGTGATTGGCCTGCCCTACTGCCTGTGCCAAACAACTATGATTACCTCCGCCGAGTAGGACACACCATAAAGCCATTGGCCACATCAACAAAATACCAACAGAGCCTCGCATTTGAGCTGCGGGCCGAAAGATGGCACTATTTGCTAAGGTGGCAGGCGAGACTTGCATATCAGCAATCAAGAATGGACCTCTAAAACTGGCACTTAATACTGAGAAAACAAAACTTTATATCCTCGTTCAGGACCGACTGACACATTTCGTTTGCTGTTATGCAAACAAAACCAAATAAAAAACCGCAAATACAGCTCCAAATCAGGTTTTTTTATCTAATTCCAAGCCACAAAAAAATACACTATGTTGCCCCTCTTTTTTTGGCTAATGGTAAGATTTGGCAACCCAGACCTCGACCTGTTTACCTTCTGCTGCTGCAAGCCCGACCCCTCGCAAAACATAGTTGGCCTCCAAAGCTGGCCTAACATATTGTGCTATGCTGCTATGTGTTTCTTGGAGGATAATGATGGCATAGCGTTGACGTCCGATATCTTTGGCCAACTGAGTCTGTTGAGGACCGAAAAAAGTTGCATGATCGTCAAACCATAACGGAACACCTATAGGCGGGATCACCCCAAGGTCTTGGTACAAAAAGCTGAGCTCGGAGATATTGAGCAACAAGTCAAGGTCAGGTCGTTCGGTGCCATTGCTAAACGACACACCACCATTATCCTGCTTAAGCATGGCAAACCTTTTCGAGCGAATATCACTGACAATGTTTGATATTGTTGTCAATGTGCGTCCGATATCCGATGGCCAATAGAGACTTTGGGTTCCGAGGCGCCCATCCAACTTCAGGTAATCCCTTTTTACATTACCATCTAGCGGATTACCGGTCAGCCAGCCATTGGCCCAATCCAGACTAAGCCGAGGGTATTGGTAGCAGGTATAGGCATCTGCTATTGGGTTGAGCAACATGATCGACCAAGTGGCTAACATAATGCGCTTTTGCCACCCCTTACAGTTGTCCAACCCTAGCGCAAAAGATAGGCTAATCAGCA
>CANHWS010000037.1 GCA_947464365.1 Cytophagaceae bacterium
ACCGCGCGCATCGAGCACAGGACTACCACTATTGCCACCAGTGGTATGATTGCTGGCGGTAAAGGCAACAGGCACAGTCCCGTTGACAGCATACCGACCATAGTCTTTAGTGGCATGGAGGTCCAGAAGACCCTTGGGAACATTAAACTCTTCGATGTCCGGATTATGTTTGGCCACAACGCCATCTAATGTAGTGTAGTGCTTGTACTGGACGCCGTCTTGTGGGCTGTAGCCATTGACCTGGCCGTAAGCTACCCGAAGTGTGCTGTTAGCATCTGGGTAGTATTTGATGTTTGATTTCTCCTTGTTCTTGGCACGGTTGCCTTCTAACATCAGGCCAGTGGCGGTCTCGAGCTGTTGGCTAAAGCGTTGATAACGTGGCACCAATGTGCTGGTATACTGCCGATTGAAGGCACGGAACAGGACCAAAGCTGGGTCCTTGCTGATTTTGCTGGTATCGCCTTTTAGCAGCATCTGGAGGCCCTTTTCGGCAGTGGTGGCATTGGCCAGCAGACTTTTGCGATAGAGCTCAGCCGCGAGTTTGTCAAAGTCGCCATCATGTTCTTTGACCAGTTTCTGGAACTCAGACGTGTGGAAGGCAGGGCTGATATCTTGGTAGTAGGCGCGGAGACAAATGGCCAACAATTGCCGCTCGACGGCTTCGTCGTGCTGCGGGTAGTACTCTTTGTTTTGGGCTGCTAGGGACTTGAGTCGGCTGGCGACTTTATCAGGGGCTGGCGCCTGACCGCCCACCTTACGCATGGACTTGAGGGCATCCTCCCAGGTGGTGGCAAAGTTGAGTAGGCCGTTACCCAAAATGGCCTCGCGGTAATAATCAGTAGCGAGGGCAACTGTCCTGAGGCTATCTGTCCAGCGGGCCAGGCTTGGCACCACCTCGGCATAGTTACGTTTATGACCCACCAAGTTGCTGATGGTTTCCGCTGAGTTGCTACTTGCCCAGTCAGCAAACCTACTCTCTTCTTTTAGTTTGGCATCTAGTGTCTTAAGCCTAGCAACGCCTTTGTTTTCGCCTTGCCATTTCTTCCAGGCATTGGCGATGGTGGCTTGAGCATCGGCATACATAAGGCGCAAACTTGGTGCACTTGCCATCGCAGCATCAATCACCTTGAGGCGCTGCGTCCGGAGGTTGATTTTGTACTTGTTCTGGACTTCCGTAATTAGCTGTAGTTGGTATGAGCTGATATACTCCTGTGTACGGCCCGGAAATCCATATACCATCGTGAAGTCACCCGGCTGAATGCCTTGCACCGAAATGGTTAGGCTACGTTGGGGTTGGTAGGGGACGTTTTCGGCACTGTAGGTGGCAGACTGGTTGTTCTTGTTGGCATAGATTCGGAAGATAGAAAAATCCCCCGTATGGCGTGGCCACATCCAGTTATCGGTATCGCCGCCAAACTTGCCCACGCCGCTAGGTGGCGCACCCACAAGGCGTACATCACGGAAGGTTTCGAGCACGAAGGCGTAATACTCGGTGCCATAGTACATGGGACGGATCAGGACTTCGGTGCCTTTGTTATCTTCTTTGTTGAGCTGCTTGGTCAGGTCCGCAACACGGCTCCGCAAAGTGGTTTTGTCAGCATCGCTCAGATTGTAAGGGTCTAGACCCTCGAGCAGGTTTTTGGTTACGTTTGTCATCGACCGCACAAAGCTGACGGTAAGGCCCGGGTTGGGTAGCTCCTCCTTGTAGTTCTGGGCCCAAAAACCATCTTGCAGA
Source organism: Cytophagaceae bacterium (assembly GCA_947464365.1). Taxonomy (GTDB): domain Bacteria; phylum Bacteroidota; class Bacteroidia; order Cytophagales; family Flexibacteraceae; genus CANHWS01. Next base: position 1,736 of record CANHWS010000037.1, read on the forward strand.
TAATTATGCTGTAGGGTGCTGTGGTTCGCAATCTCTGTAAAACCACAATGATGATTGGTCAGGATCAATCCATTTTTGCTGATGACTTCGGCCGTGCAACCTCCGTTAAACCAAACGATGGCATCCTTGAGGCTATTTTTGTCGTTGCTAAAAACCTCATCGGCTGGTAGCTGAAGCCCTAATGCCTGCATGCGGGCATGGTTCAGTTTCTCGAGGTAGAGCGGCAGCCACATGCCTTCGTCAGCATGGGCGGACAGCGGTCCTGCAAAAGACAAAATTGTCAGCAGGCCTGCCATGACCACAGAACGTGGGACTACAGAACGGAAGAATGAAGCAAAAAATCGGCTTTGCATGGTGCAGTCGTTTGGTGTGATCGGTCTGGTATTGGCCCAAAGTACAAAGATCAGGACCCCAATAGCAAGTCCTCTTTGTTGATTATACTTTGGTTTAGGCGTTAAAGTACAGCAAATGGGTTGTTTGGCCGTCGTACATGGCATAGCTACAATGACCAAACCACTCACCTAGGTTGATGTAACGTGCCTCATGCACTTGTGTTTGGCCCGAATTCGTTGCCTTTTCCTGGTCAGGTTGAGGGGCTGTTGTTGCCGGATTTACGACAACATTCATCGGCAGGTGGCGGTGGCCAAATATGTAATAGTCTTGGTGGTGTATCGCCTCTTGCTCTTGGCAGTAGGCATAAAGCCACTCAGACTCTAGCTGGATGAGGTGCTCGCGTTTGAGGTTGGCAGCACGGCTACCTTTAGACCACCGGGTGGCAATACCAATGCCGATGTAGGGATGCAGAAACCCAAATAATCGCTGGCACACTCGGTTTTCGAACACGCGTTTGAGCAGTTTGTGGGCTTTATCACCTGGGCCTAAGCCGTCTCCATGACCGATCAAAAAAGTATGGTTGGCGATCTGGTATTGGCGTGGTTCGCGGACGATCTCGATACCAAGTTCTTGGCTAAAGTAGTCGAACATCCACATATCATGGTTGCCCGTGAAGATGATGACCTGGATACCAGCATCGACCATGTTAGCCAGCTGGCCTTGCAGCCGAATAAACCCCTTAGGGATGACATCTCGGTACTCAAACCAAAAGTCAAAGATGTCCCCGACCAAGAACAGGGTATGGCAGTCGTGGCTTATCTGCCGTAGCCACCGTACGATCTTATCCTCACGGGCACGGCTTGCAGCATGGCTTGGTGTGCCCAGATGGAAATCGGAGGCAAAATAAACTTTCTGGCCTGCCGGCAATGCGATCTGGACCGTTTGCGCTTGGCTAGGCCCCATGATGATCAGCAGATGTTAGGCCAGAGTCATCGACCAAAAACATGACCAACTCTTTAGGGCCATGAGCACCCAAAACTAGTGTTTTCTCGATGTCTGCGGTACGGCTTGCACCCGTCACGAGGCCGATCATGCTTGGTAGTTTGTCGCCATAACGCTGGGTTACGACCGCGAGTCCATCGCCAATGTCATCTACTAACTGGCTGGTGTATGCAACCACAATATGCGTGGGTGGATAGATGGTGAGGCGACGCCCGCAGAGCTGTTTGCTGGTCGTGATGAAGCTCCCGGTCCGGCCGATGATACACTCGCAAAATGTGATGCCAGCCTCAACGGCAGCCAGATCATTATCTGTATGGTCAAACGGGATGTTGCCTGCTGTTAGGATAACGGCCAAGTCTGGCTCCCATACTTTGACATGTTTGTATTGGCGCTCCTCCAAAAACTGCCCTATGGCAATCCGGAGCTGATCATGATTGGCACAGGGGATCAGGATACCTTTCCGTGAGGCAAAGTTGTCGGCAAACTCTGTGACCGCGTCAAGGTCTGGGCGGGCATAGATGGGCTTGGAATAGTCTGGCTGTGGCTGTGGGGCAGATGGGCTGTCCAGCGCCTTGCTGATACGATCCAGGATAACTTCGCGTGCGTTGCTCATGATGATGCAAAGCTAAGGCCTAGACCATCAAAATTGATATGGTGCTTTAGGTTCAGGCTCCAGTTTTGGTGACAGGACCTGCAAGAGGCTGCATGGGGCCTAGCCTAATTGGTCAGCGAGCTGAAAAAACACACCTTCTTTGAGGGCATAAACACTTGCCAACAAGCGTTTGAGGCCGAGGCGCTGCAAAACGTAGCGTAACATCAACATGGCCACCACACTCATATCCGCCCTAAGCTCGATCATACCCGGGACGGCCAAGCGCTCGGCTTTGTTGAGGTAAGACAGCTCTTGCGCCAGGATATAAACAGTAGAAAGTGGCAGCTCCTCCCAAGACGAGTCCTCGAATGGGTGATGTTCGGACTGCAGCTTAAAGAAACACATATCAGCCAAGGTCTCGAACGTACCAGCTGAGCCGATCAGGGTATCTGGCTGGTATAGGTCCGCAGCTTGCCAAAGGGCCTGGAGGTTCTTCTCGAGCCAAGCCTCAAGGGCTGCCACTTGACCTGGGCCTATTGGGTCTTGCTGCATAAAGAGGTCCATTAGGCGCTGCCCACCGACCTCAAAACTCTGCTGCCAAAGGGCCCCGTCTGCATTGGCGATGATAAACTCTACACTACCACCACCGATGTCCATAATTAAGGATGGAATAGGTGGCAACGCATAACTATGACGGACACCGTTGTAGATCAAATCAGCCTCGCGTTCCCCGTCGATGATGCTCACGGCAATCCCTGTTTCGTCCTGGATGCGTTGTGCGACAGCTTGGCCATTTTGGGCATTGCGCATCGCACTGGTGCCAAACGCTTGGGCGCTACTAGGAGAGAGGCCAAACTCCGCCATCTTGGCCACAAAGCTGTGCATGGCTGCCATTGCTCGTTCGATGGCGGTGGGCGCTATCACCCCAGCTGATATACCGCTCAGTCTTTGGGGTTGATCAGAGGCCACTTCATGGTCTGGTTTGCCGAGCCTAACACCAATCTTTTCGGCATAGAGCTGATGCATCTTGTTGCCGTCCAGCTCTGCAATCAGCAGATGGAAGGTGTTGGTACCTAGGTCAATGACGGCATAGCGTTGTGGCATCTTGGATGTAATTTCGATTAGGAATAGAAAGGGCAGTTTGGGTTCAGAAAATGTAGTCATTACCAGCTGCCTATTGGAACTTTACCGCACTGGCATTGGTGCAATTGTTATCTGAAAACCCTAGCGGACAAAATTAGGACCTAAATCCCGATAGTTGATTAGGTTGGACGGACACCGCCAACTAGGCAAGGTAACGACCTAGAAGATGACACTACCCTATTGGCCTGCGCCAAAAGCAACCCAGCCGTTTACTGTGTTCTGGATCAGGGCTGCGATCGTCATCAGGCCGACACCACCAGGCACGGGTGTAATCGCTGATGTGATCGGAGCCACTGCGGCAAAATCCACATCGCCAACAACAGCATAGCCGCTTTTTTTGCTGGCATCAGGCACACGGGTGATGCCTACATCAATCACAACAGCACCTGGTTTGACCATTTCAGCCGTCACGAAACGTGGTTTGCCAAGGGCTGCAATCAGGATGTCGGCTTGGCGGGTATGGTAGGCTAGGTCCGGAGTGCGGCTATGGCAGACTGTGACAGTGCAGTTCCCCGGATAGGCGTTGCGTTGCATCAGCAAAGCCATCGGCATGCCGACGATGTTGCTACGGCCAACGATCACACAATGTTTGCCAGCAGTCTCAACTTGGTAATGCTCCAGCATCTTGACGATACCGAGTGGTGTAGCGGAAACATAGCTCGGCAAGTTTTTGGCCAGGCGACCAACATTTTCGGGGTGGAAACCATCGACATCCTTGCGCCAGTCGATGGCATTGGTAACGGCAGCCTCACTGATATGGGCTGGCAGTGGTAGTTGGACGATAAATCCGTCTACCTCAGGATCCTGATTGAGCTCAGCAACCACGGCCAAAAGGTCTGCCTCCGATACCTCGGCTGGCAGTCTGCGAATGGTGCTCTGGATGCCAATTTTTTCAGAATGGGCCGCCTTGCTAGCAACATAAGTCTCGCTTGCGCCATTGTTGCCAACGATAACAGCCACCAAATGTGGTGCACGTTTGCCACTAGCTACAGCTTGGGTTACCTGCTGCTGGAGCTGGTCTAGCAGGGCTATGCTTGCAATCTTTCCGTCTAATATCAATGGGCTGGACATGGCTGGGGCTCTATCTGTTTGGTCCTATGGTTAGTCGGCACTTAGGGGCCTACGCCAACTTAAGGTGAGTAAGTAAAGGTCTGAATCTGCTCCTGGAACATTAGCTAGGCTAACCTCCCGGATGGGCCGCAAAGCTAGCATAGCAGGTGGGCATATCCCACGGATGCTATGTCTGAGCCTGCAGAATTTAACGATCAGATAATTTATAAGATCCAGACCACGTTATGGCCCAAAAGTGGTACCGATACCTTAATTTAGCCGGTTGTAAAGTGTCAGGGATACTGGGGATTGTCTTACAGGCTGAGCCCAAGATTCAGAATACCATACTCTGCCCATCTGACTGGCCCCTACCAGCCATTGCTTATTGCTAAAAGCCCAATCATTTGGTCCTGATGCCATTACCCAAATTGGCCTAACACGGACCTCCCCACAAACTAAAATCGAGTCCGCAGACCCACCTCCAACAAAGCTATAACCCCTTGGCTTCCGCATCTTCCACTTACGCACGTATCATTCTCTGGTTCTGGATAGGGCTGGTGTTGCTGATCATCGGCAATATTCTGTTTTTCTGGTCCGTATCTGTGGACTTATTTGGCCTCTTCGGGGCCTTCCCGAGCACGGACAAATTGCTTAATCCTAAGAGTGAGCTAGCAACCGAAATCATCAGCGAGGACAATAAAGTAATTGGCAAGTTTTTCCACGAAAACCGCACGGCCGTCAAGTACGAGGGCATATCGGGCAATGTGATCAAGGCCCTATACGCTACCGAGGACATCCGGTTTGACGAACATAGTGGCATAGACTTAGGGGGTATTTTGGGTTTGTTCTGGTCGGCCCTGCAGGGTAAACCCCGTGGAGGTAGCACACTGACACAGCAGCTGGCCAAAAACTTGTATGATACACGTGCCGAAGAATTGGGCGGACATCTGAGCGGAGTACCTGGCGTAGGCCTTGGCATCATTAAGGCCAAGGAGTGGATTGTGGCCATTCGGCTCGAGCGGTCCTACTCCAAAAAGGAAATCCTGACGATGTACCTCAACACAGTGCACTTTGGGTCCAATGCGTTTGGGCTAACCGTAGCTGCCAAGACGTTTTTCAATACAAAACCAGATGCCTTAACCGTCGAACAAGCAGCCCTCCTGGTCGGTATGCTGAAAGGCCCCTCGCAATACAGCCCCGTCTATCGGAAGGAGCGAGCCCTCGGTAGGCGTAACGTCGTGCTGGACCAAATGCGTCGGTATGATTTCCTGTCCGATGAAGAGGCCGAAAGGCTCAAAGCCACCCCTATTACGCTCAACTATAATGTTGAGTCACACAATGACGGAACCGCAACCTACTTCAGAGGTGAGGTAAAGAAGGAACTTGCAACTCTGTGCAAAGAGCAGCACCTAGACCTTTATACAGATGGGCTCAAGATCTACACTACCATCAATAGCAACATCCAAAAGGCAGCAGAGGCAGCCGTGGCCAAGCACATGCGCAAACAGCAGGCTGATTTTGACAAGTACTGGAGTGGCCGCAATCCTTGGTGTGACGAAGATGGTAAAGAGATCAAAGATTTCATTGTTAATGCTGCTAAACGGTCTGATCGGTATCGGCAGCTGGTCCAGGACCTAGATGGGGACAAGGAGGCTGCTTGGAAGGTAATGAATACCAAGGTCAAGATGCACGTCTTTAGCTGGGCAAGCGATACAGGCGTTTATAAATACTTCAGCCCGGTCGATAGCATAGCCTATTACAAACACTTCTTGCATAGCGGCCTGCTGAGTCTGGATCCGCATACAGGACAGATCAAGGCATGGGTTGGTGGCATCACCTATAAGTACTTCAAATACGACCACGTGCGGCAAGGCAAACGCCAGCCTGGCTCCTCATTTAAGCCAATATTGTACGCCACCTGTATCGAGAACGGCTTTGGGCCTTGCCACGAGATGGTGGATGCGCCCGTGACGTTCCATAATGATGACAACAATACCGATTGGACCCCTAAGAACAGCGATGGTGTCTATACTGGCGAACGCATGTCGCTCCGGAAGGCCATGGCCCAGTCCATCAACTCGGTTGCGGCAGGAATGCTGAAGCAAGTCGGCATACCACCAGTGATAGACATGGCCAAACGCCTAGGGATCGTCAGTATTATTGACCCCGTGCCACCACTGATTTTAGGCGCTAGCGATGTTTCGTTATATGAGCTGGTAGGGGCCTATGCGACCTTCGTCAACCATGGTCAGTACATCAAACCGATTTTCCTCAAACGTGTGGAAGACAAAAACGGTAACGTAATCCGGAACTTCATCCCCGAGCGTCGCGATGCGATTTCGCCTACCGTTGCCTATACGATGGTGCACATGCTAAAGGGTGCCACAACCGAACGAAACGGAACTGCTCTAGGTCTATACCGCCTTGGCAAAACACTAATCGGCAACGAGGTTGGCGCCAAAACCGGCACAACCAGCAACTATTCGGACGGATGGTTCGTTGGCTGCACACGGGACTTGGTGACTGGTATCTGGGTCGGTGGGGATGATCGGTCGATCCACTTTCGGTCCAGCAACCTAGGCCAAGGTGCCCGCATGGCTATGCCAATCTGGAGCTACTTTATGGACTCGGTTTATGCCAACCCTGCGACAGGAGTAACCAAAGGCCCCTTTGAAAAACCATTAGGATTTGACGAACAGCTCAACTGCGCAGAGCTAAAACGTCAGGATCTAGATACCGATACCGCTGGCAAGAACACGTACCAAGCCCCCCAACCGAAGGATCTCAAGGACGAATTCTAGCCTACCTTTGTGGTTGGCTGGTCTGGACAGGACTTGGTTTCGTACCATACTGAAAAGCAAGCTATACTTCAATCATTACCCTACCCACGACTACTCCCTCCCTCGACATTATCCTATTTATGAGCACTCCATCGTCCCACCAGGCACTCCGGAACCAGGTCACGCAGCTGAGCCAAAAAGTGCAGCTATTGGCCGAGGCCTATCGGCACCTGCGGACCGAGCTTGGCATCGCTGACAAGGAGCGCCATGACCTCCAGCAGCAACTCGACACCCAACGCGAGAAGGTCCGGGACTTTCAAAAGCAAATCAAATTTAATACTATTGCATCCACGTTGGCCTCTCCGGATGCCGACGCCGACATGTTGCGGTCCAGACTGGACGACTACATCAAGGAGATTGACGCCTGCATTGCCTATCTGCAACAGTAGCTTAGGTATGCACGCCGAACCACACTGCCCCCAATATTGAGCCTTCAGAATCCTAATACAGGACAACCCAAATCACTATCCCCAAACGACCATGGCACTGCAGCAGGTGATGATCAAAATCAAGATCGCAGACCGTGAGTACCCGATACGTGTGGAAGCTCATGAAGAGGCCGTAGTGCGCGAGGCAGGCCGTCTGCTAAACGAAAGTGTTAACGCTTACAAAGAGCGTTTCAAGATACATGACAAACAAGATCTGTTGGCAATGGTGGCGTTTGATACCGTCATCGATAAGCTGCTGACAGAGCAAAGGTTCACCCAGCAAGAGCAGTCCCTAAGCCAAGACATCTCGCACCTAGACAAGGTGTTGACTGATGCCCTGAAGCCCTAGGCTGACCTAAAACGCTGCTGGTACTCGCACGATGAGTAACGGTGGACAAGCAAAGGTGCCAAAAGGGCACTAGGACAAGCCTAGCTTTATGCAGGCCTGTTGTCATGTACGGATACACGATCGTTGAGCAGCGTCTCCGATAATGATGACAATGTTGTTTGGTCAGCCATGGACTGGCACAGACCCTATCTGAGGAGATGTGTGCAGCTGTCGGGGACCCTTTCAGTCAAGGATTTTTGGCTGAGCCTTTGCGATCTGGGGTTATTCATCGCCTTCACAACATCCTGATTACCAAGACTAATGGATTTTATCACCATCATTTACATCGTCGGAGGCCTAGTAGCAGGCATCGGTGCTGGCTACATGATAGCCAACAGCGCCGTCCGCAAAACGAATGACAAGGTAGAGGCAGACGCCAAAACCCTCCTCGACCAGGCCAAACTACAGGCCGAAACCATCAAGAAAGAAGCCACTGCCGAAGCCGAGATCACCAAAAAAACCCGCATGCTCGAAGCCAAAGAGCACTGGCAAAAAATGAAAGCCGAAGCCGAGGACGAGGCCCAAAAACGTCGTAACGCAATCAGCCAAGAGGACATCAAGATCAAAGCCGAGCGCAAGGATCTTGACAAAACCAAAGAGCAGCTCAAACGCAAAGAAGACGAGCTAGATAGCGCCACCGAACAGGTCAAGGCACAGCAAGATCAGATCGCTAAAAAGCGTGAGGACATCGAGAAACTGCGCCAAGAACAAGTCACTAAACTAGAAAAAGTTGCTGGCCTAACCGCCGAGCAAGCCCGCGAGCAGATCATCGAGGCCCTACGCCAAGAGGCCACACTAAAGGCTTCGTCCTACGTCAAGGACATTGTCGAAGAAGCCAAGCTGACTGCCACCAAGGATGCACGCAAAGTTGTTCTGGACACCATCCAGCGCACCGCAACCGAGCACGCCATCGAGAATTGTGTATCTGTTTTCAATATTGAAAGCGACGAAATTAAAGGCAAAATCATTGGCCGCGAAGGGCGTAATATCCGCACCCTAGAAGCTGCTACTGGTGTCGAGATCATCGTCGATGACACCCCAGAGGCCATCATTATTTCGGGTTTTGACCCTGTTCGCCGCGAAATCTGCCGTTTGTCGCTTCACCGTTTAGTGCAAGACGGACGTATCCACCCTGCCCGCATTGAGGAGGTTGTGGCCAAGACACGCAAGGACATCGAACACGAAATAGTTGAAATCGGCGAAAAGACCGCCATCGACCTTGGAATCCATGGTTTGCACCCCGAGCTGATCCGGATGGTAGGCCGTATGCGCTACCGCAGCAGCTATGGTCAGAACCTTTTGCAACACAGCCGCGAAGTAGCCAAAATGTGCGCCACCATGGCTGCCGAACTCGGCCTCAACACCAAACTAGCCAAGCGTGCAGGCCTCCTACATGACATTGGAAAGGTATGGCCAGAAGAGCCCGAATTGCCGCACGCCCTCCTCGGTATGGAGTTGGCCCAGAAGTACAAAGAGCACCCTGAAGTCGTGAACGCCATCGGCGCCCACCACGACGAGATCGAGATGACCTCACTCATTTCGCCTATCATCCAGGCCTGCGATGCCATCAGTGGTGCCCGCCCTGGTGCCCGCCGCGAAGTGACCGAAAGCTACCTCAAACGCTTGCGTGACCTCGAAACACTTGCTGGTGCGTTCGACGGTGTGAACCAAGCCTTTGCGATTCAGGCTGGCCGTGAGCTCCGAATCGTTGTTGATGCCGAGCGTGTTACGGACGAAAGCAGCAGCATGTTGGCCTTCCAGATCTCCCAAAAGATCGAAAAAGAAATGCAATACCCTGGCCAAATCAAGGTCACGGTCATCCGCGAGATGCGCTCAGTAGCCTACGCTAAGTAGTCATAATGATCGCAGGAAGGCACCTTTTCAGGCAGCTTCCGTATCTATCCGAATTCATGCAAGGCGCCACCTATGACAAATGGGTGGCGCTTTTGTTTTGCTGCACCATCAGTATAAAATCTGAGCCTGCTGCCCCTGCAAACAAGGCCAAATTCCGACCAAGGACCATAAGAGCCATATTGGGCTATATCAGCATGGTGACTTCGGTGCCCGCTTATCTGCTGCTTGTTGAAGGATGAAGCCTAAGTATCCTACCGATTAACAATTGCATTTAGGCGACGAATTGACTAATTGACCTGTCAGGCATGGTTACCTTTAGGGCATCCAGCGTATCCATTGCTTTCGTAATCGAGTCTTGTCCCTTCGAACCTGAATGAATCAATACATAAAATTTATTGCAGTGCTCGGATGTTGTTTAACCGGATTTGTCGGGCAAACCTTTGGCCAAAAAGCCATCTACATGGACCGCACCAACTCCATCTTACAACCTGGAATCATCAATTCCACAAGGCTTCATCGGGATACGCTCTACATTGCAGGTATCGAGGGTCTGCAAGTCCATGAGCCCAGCACCAACTATTGGCGCAATCTGACCCCAGCTAGCAGCCTAGACCCTGCAAAACCATGGCAGATTGCCTATCAGTCCGCCCATGATACACAGGGAAACCTCTGGCTCAGCACCATGCTCGGTGCCTTTACAACAACTAACTTTACCCATTCGGGGCTTTTTCGCTATAGCAAAACGACAGGGATTTGGGACAATGATATCGACTCTACGATACCTATCCCAGAGCAATTTCAGGCACTAGTTATTAGCCCACGATCGAACGGTGATCTGGCCATATCGAACTGGTACTATCGCGTTAGCCTCCGGAATGGCACATCAGGCGCCTATGCACACCTTAATCCTGCCATCGGGGTGCGTACTGACCAGGCGAGTGGGCTTCTGTTTGATCGGTTTGACAACCTCTATATCGGAACCAACTCAGGCCTTGGCTACCAACCGACCCCATCGACATGGGCTAACCTGAACAACGTCGGTGGGCAGTTTGTTGGCTATGTTTTTCAGATGACACGCAAACCACGGACGGACACTATTTTTGCGGCCACTGGTGGTGGTTTGCTCAGCTTCGGACCAAACCTGAGTAACATCAAGCTTCAGGAAGAGACCAACAGTGGCTACCCACTGCGGTTGCCTTGGGGCGCTAAGGGTGTAGGGTTTGACTCATTGGGCCGTAAGTGGATCGTCAGCTTTGACTCGATCATCGTAGATGGTTGTGATGGCATTCGGATGTATGACATTGGGCTACTTGGGGCTGGCGGCCCGCTCACAATCGATAAATTTGGCAATAAATGGATCGCAAGTGGCTATGGTTTGATCAAATTCATCAACCTAGATGCTAAAATCAACGCCATCATCCCTGGGGGTGGGCCAGTTGCCTGCGTTGGCAACCTCAACCAGTTTCGGAGTGCGACAACCTTTATTTGCGATTCATTGGATACCTTTCATTGGGACTTTGGGGATGGCACACCTCTCGTGGCAGGCGAGAATACTTCGCATATCTATCGAACGGCCGGGCGGTACTTGGTTCGGCTCATCGTCCGCAACCGTGTGGGGGCCACTGATACCGCAAAGCTCAACCTCGATGTTCGTTCTAACACCCCTGCGGTGCCCAACCAAATCAACCAAACTGGTGCGGTGGATAGCCTTTGCAATGGTGTCCAAGGCCCTATGCTGATCACCAGCAACATCCCGACTGGTGATAGCACCGCTTGGTTCCTGAACGGTCAACGCCTCAGTAATTCTGGATTTCATAGGGCTACGGCACCAGGCCAATACATCCTCAGGACCTACTATTCGGTTTGCAATGGTGTCCAGTCAGCAGATGACACACTGGTAATATTGCCCCGCCTAGCTCCTCAAATCAGCAACCGAGGACTAGACACCATGCGGTTATGCAAACCAAATCAGACCTCGGTCTGGATTAAGGTCCGGAAGATCTCCGGATCGTTTGCCCCTGGAGGATCTTATGTCGTGGCTCGGACAGGTGTTCCTTTGTTCACAACCACTGCGGACTCCTTTCAGGCCAATACAAGTGGGACCTATAACATTCAGTTTGTTAACCAAGGCAACTACTACTGCCCGACATCTAATGGCCTATCGGTTGTGGTTTTGGCCGATAGCCTACCCAGAAACTTGAGTCTAAGCCCAAGGGGTAGCCGTACAATCTGTGGGTCTGACTCCTTGACCCTCATCGTGAGCACAGGTGCCTATCATTACCGATGGTACCGTAACGGAAACATAGTCGGTAGTGGCCCACAGAATACTTTTGTGGCTAAATCTGCAGGTAATTACTCGGTTCGGGTTGCCTCTGCCGCTGGCTGCCAACAAACCTTGGCGGATTCCATCAGGATAACGCAAGACTTACAACCAATTGCCCCTACCCTTTCGGGATCTGCTGTTGTCTGCCGAGGCGATTCGATTCCACTTACTGCCACCGTAGGGCCAGGGACCTACCAATGGTTGCGCAATGATACCGTCATCAATGGTGCTACAACGGCTAGTTTATCAGTATCAATGCCAGGAAGGTACCAGTTCAGTGTGAGCACTGGTGGGGTCTGCAACTTTAGTACAATCAGCTTGCCGATTAATGTGATACAACCTGCTTTGCCTGCTGTGCCGACAGTTACTGGACCAGTGGTGTTTTGCGATGGAGATGCCGCCTTGCTCCGCACAGATAGCCTCCCTACCATTCGGTACACTTGGTATGAAGGTAACAATTTGGTAGTCGGTGCCAATGGACCTAGGCTCTTGGTTAGGCAAGCGGGTAGCTATCGGGTGGCGGTAGCCTTGGCTCCTTGCCTGATCGATCAACGGTCTTTACCCCTAGTGGTGGTGGCCGAAGACTGCACCCCTCAAGAGCCTGAAACTTGGGTTTTGCCCAATGTAATCAGCCCGAATGCAGATGGCAAAAACGACGTCTTGGCATTTGACAAGGTGGGCTATGCCGTTGTGGTGTTTGATCGCTGGGGACAGCAGGTGTTTAAGGCAGACCAATACGAAAACACCTGGGCTGCTGAGGGGCTGAGCGGTGGTACCTTCTTCTACCAACTGACCCGTGCTGGCAAGACCTACCGTAGCTGGCTGCAAGTGCTGCGATAGTCGATTGCTTGGCTAGTGGTTAGACCTTGTATGACCATCCGCAGATCGGCAGGTGGTGCTAGGTCCGTCCAAATCGGTTTTTGGTATTAACTTGCGCCATACTTTTGCCACGTGATCGACCAAAAAAGGCATACCATACAACACCAGCCGCTATTGAGTGTGGCAGGCCTCAAGGCTTTAAGCCAAAAATGGGTATGGGCCATTGGCATCCTAATGCTGATGTTGGGTAGTACACAACAGGCAAATGCCCAGCTACAGGTCGTGGTGCCAGATGTGATGAACTTTGCCGACCAGCAAATCACAATGACGGCCTCCGACAAGGACTCGATCCAGAAGTGGGCCAACGTGCTGGTGCGCAACAACAAATTCTTGCGCAAGTACACCGACAGGGCCGATGCCTTTATGCCGATCATCGAGCGTATCATGGATGAGGAGGGCGCACCGCAAGACCTGAAGTACATTGTGCTGGTCGAAAGTAGTTTGATTTCGGACTTGGTGAGCACCAGCAATGCCGTGGGGTATTGGCAGTTCAAATATGCCACCGCCCGTGACTTCAAGCTCCGGTGTGACTCCTTGGTGGACCAGCGAATGAACATTGTGGCTAGCAGTAGGGCCGCAGCTCGCTACCTGATCAACAACAACCGCATCCTGAACAACTGGCTCTTCAGCGTCGTGTCCTATTACCAAGGGCTGACAGGCGCCCAGATGATGATGGGCAAAAGCCTAATCGGCGTCAAGGACTTTGAACTGCGCCAGCTGAACCACAAGTATGCCTACAAGGTCTTGGCCCATAAATTGGTATTTCAGGACCTGCTGTATCGTAATGGCCTACCATTGCTGCAAGTGGCAGAGTATGAGGATTGCGAAGGCAAGGCAATGTCCGACATCGCAAACCTAGCTGGTGTCAAGTTGGAAGACCTGCAGGACTATAACAAATGGCTTCGGCTCGATACCGTCCCTACCGATCTGGACTATACCGTCATCGTGCCTTACACCTCCGAAAACAAACAATTGGTGCTGGCCATGCTCAACAAACCTGTGGTGGGTGTGAGCGAAAACCTGCAACCATACGAGGGCAAAAAGGTCTTCTTTAACCTGATCACGGTTGATGACCCAGTGGTGGATACTAGCGGCAAAAGCCCCGAATACAAAAGCACGGTTCCGTTGTTCTTCACCTGGAACGGCCTAAAAGCCATCATGGCCCGGCCAGGGGATAACATCAACAAGCTGGCTTTGCAGGGTTCGATTGACCGAGACGACTTCCTTGACTATAACGACATGAAGGTCTTTGACCTGATCACGGTCGGGCAGGTGTATTATCTGGAGGCCAAGAGGCGTAAGGGAAAAATCCCGTTTCACGTTGTGCGGGATGGCGAAACGATGTGGGTCATTGCCCAGAACTATGGTGTGCGGCTTAAGCACCTGCTGCGCAAAAACCGCATGGATCAGGCCGAAAAACTCAAGGCTGGCCGTGTGATCTGGCTACGTCGTGATCGGCCTGAAAATGAACCAATTGAGTACAGAGAGGTGCCTAAGGAGCAGACCCTTGTACCGCGATTCAACGCCCCAATAGCGACTATTCCACCAGCACCTAGGGCAAATAACCGTGCCGTCAGGCCAGCTGTTACTCCGCCTAAACCTGCTACCGTCACTCCCAAAGTGACCAAACCTGCGGACACGCCTGCCATCAAAACTGCCGAGCCTATCAGCCCAGCAAAGCCAGATCAGCCAAACCCTAGTACACAATTAGAACCTGCGCCCGAGCAACCAACAACAAACCCCTATGCAGACCTCAAACCTGTCGAGGCAGTCTCAGAGCAAGAAAGTGATAGCTCCTTAAGGGCGGAGTATGAGGCTGCTAAAATGCCCCCTGCCGAGCCAGCAGATACCGCAAAAGTGTTGGCCAAACCTGTTGTGCCAAGTGTCCAGCCGCAAACGCCTGTATCCCCAACGGTATCGCCAGTTTCGCCATCAAGCCAGACACCAGTAACCACTGCACCCATTCCGTTGCCAGTGGATACTGCCCAACCGGGTGCCAAAATGCCTCCCGTTCCTCGCTACCAACAGTACGTACTTGAGCCAGGTGAAACACTGCTGACTGTGGCCGAAAAGCTACAAGTCCCGCTCGATAGCATCATTAGCTGGAACCAGATCAACGAAGGCACCTTGCTGAAGCCAGGCATCACCATTCGGTTTAGGCCAGCGGCTGAGTTGCAATTTGAGCAAGAGGCCAAGGAGGCACGTGAGCGGCAAGCCAAACAAAAACCTGCTCCAGCACCAGTAACACCGCCGAAAAAACAACCTGAGCTGGCACCACCGATGCCATCTGCGCCTAAACCAAAGCCAGATGAGCCAGCTGTGGTGCCGACAACCAAACCAGTGCCGAAACAGGTTCCTACTCCTGCACCAAGCACGACACCCCCTGCCAAGCAGCCAACAGAGCAGCCTAAGCCTACGGAACCAAGCAAACCCAGCACTCCAAAACAGGAGCCAACCCCTGCCAAATCAGAGCCTACACCAACAGGCCCAACCTACCACACAGTGGCACCAGGCGAAACCCTCTACCGCATCAGTAAACAGTATGGCCTGACCGTCCAGCAATTGCTAGACCTCAACGGCAAAACAACCAATACCATTTCCACAGGCGAGAAGCTGATTGTCAAGAAGTGATCCTTTGTGCTGCTGCTTAGGCCCGTTAATTGGCCAGTGGCGTATGTAGGGGGACACAAATAGACTAGCTCAGTGGATCAAAATTAGCCTG